>JAFIGH010000179.1 GCA_020831525.1 Opitutales bacterium | reverse complement strand
CCATACCGCCTCACCCATCATCCCACCCCCATCCTCAATCACCCATCACCCATCATCCATCAGCCATCAGTCATCATCCATCAGCCATCAGTCATCATCCATCAGCCATCAGTCATCAGCTATAAGCAATCATCCATCACCCATCTCCACCCGCGCCGCGAAAATAAAACTGGTCCTCACCGATGTCGACGGGGTCCTCACCGACGCGGGCATGTACTACAGCGAAACGGGCGATGAGTTGAAGAAGTTCAATACCCGAGACGGCATGGGCTTTCAGTTGCTCCGCGAGGCGGGCATCCTCACCGGAATCGTTACCTCCGAGGATACGGCGATCGTCGCCCGGCGGGCAAAGAAGCTCAAGGTCGATTTTCTCTACCAGGGTGTGAAGGACAAAGCGGCTGTCCTCGATGAGATTCTCGACAGGACCGGGCTGACCGCGGACCAAGTGGCCTATATGGGCGATGACATCAATGATTTGGGGATTTTGAGCCGTGCGGGATTGGCGGCGTGTCCGCGGGATGCGGTTGCCGAGATCGTGCAAAAGGTGGATTTTCAAGCTTCGTCCCGGGGTGGAATGGGTTGTTTTCGAGAGTTAGTTGCTCGTATTGTTATGGAGCGTTGACTTAATTATGGAATATTCCCCCCAATCATCTAAAAATTTAGTTGTGGTCGTAAACCCGACCCAGCTATTGAACGCACTGGAAGCACAGACGGATCTGAATTTGAAGAATGCCTTGATCGTGGTGTCGCATCGAAGCCCGCCGTATCCTAAGGAGCGTTTCTTGCCTATAATGAAAGTATATAATGTAGGAGAGAAATCAGTATTATGGTGTCCTGAACCGGCACCACCGAAACATTTCGGAGGTCCATTGATTGTGGTTTGGAAAAGGGTTTTGGACTGGATGAGAATACGGAATATTCTCAAAAGTGTTGGTCAATGCGAATTTACAACTATCTGCTTGGCATCAATCCATACACCGTGGGCGTTGGGTTTGACTAAACGATTAAAGTTCAAACAACTGGTCTCCATTGACGATGGAACAGCCATATCGACGGTGTCACAACTTCGTCGTGGAAAGGAAAGAAGCCTAGATAATTGTAATTTACGAACGAAGATAACCCAAAAATCCCTTGGAAAAATTGAGAAAATCTATTTTTTTACAACATGCAAAGAAGAGTTCGGTCCGAACGACGTTGTTATAAAGAATAATCAAACTACATTGCGAAAACTCGCAAAAAATACCGAAATTGATGATCGATTATTTTGGTTTATTGGGCAACCGATTGTTGAAGGAAAATTAATGACTGAGGAGACTTACTATAAGATTATGCGGATCATAGTTTCCATGTTGCCAAATAAAGTAAAAAAAACCTATGTTCTTCACCCGAGGGAGTCGGCAAAGTATGTCAATTGTCTGGTCGCGGATGGGCTGTTTACGGAATGCATACGACTGGATGTTCCCGTTGAGATTGGTATTGCCCTGAGAAACCGAGCACCCGCGCATGTGGGCGGATTTTTCTCAACAGGATTAGAGAATATAGCTGGAATGTTGGGGCAAAAAATCCGGGTATACGCATACCGGATTGAGCCTGAAGATTGGCTTGGAAGGCATGATTTTATAGAAGGTGTTCTGAATGGATGGAAAGGCGATCATGAAAATAAGATTAAGGTTGTAGATTTGAGGGACAATCACTAATTTGATAGCCTTATGAAAATTGCAATTTCAGGCGATTTTGTAATTCGCAGTGGTTCAGTCGCCAATCCAATGGATTTGGTCCCTGATGCCTCGGTAGAGGCAGAAGTCCTTGGTGAGTTTGATTATCGATTGGTAAACCTAGAGGGGCCTGTTTTGGCTCGGAATACAAAGGCTAAACCAACAGCGAAATGCGGTCCAATTTTGCGTATGGATGATGCGATTTGGGATGTATTACGCAAGATGGGTGTGGATGGTGTGACCACCGCTAACAATCATATCGGTGACTACGGTCCAGTGGGAATAATCGACACGATGAATGGTGCGAGGAAGCATGGGATTGAGTTTTTCGGAAGTGGGTTAAATTTTGATCATGCGTATGGGTTGCGAATGATTGATGTTGGCGGCGAAAAACTGGCAATCCTTGCGGTCAACGAACACGACGGGGCTATATTGCATGAAAGGGAACCTACGCCGGCATTTCTGGATTTAGGAAGGTTGGCAAAGAATATAACACAGGCACGCTTTCAAGAAATCCCGGTTCTTGTCTATTATCATGGTGGTAACCAGCATTGTCCTCTGCCGAATCCTTACATGCGGAATCTGTTTCGGCGACTGGTTGATCTTGGCGCAAGCGCTGTAGTTGCCACCCATGCACATTGCCCGCAGGCATGGGAAGTGTATCGCAAAGCACCTCTATTTTATGGATTGGGAAATTTTTGCCTTATAGGGCGGAAAGATAGCAAACACGGTATCTCTTTTCAATTGAAGAGAAAACTCCTCCATATCTTGGGAAGAGGTTTTCCACCGGTAAAGGAGCTTGCAAAAAAGTCACATGAATATGGCTTGACCGTGGTCTTGGAGTTTAATGGTGGAAGTGTAACGGTTTCGAAAATTAGGTTCAGTCGGTTCACTGTAGATGATGGGCTGAAATGGATACATGACGACGAGCATCTGTCTTGTGTAAAAAGGATAAAAGAAATAAATGATATTCTTATTGATGATAAGCATTATGGCAAGGTTTGGGATGCTTGGTGCCATATTTTGACACCTCAACATCTAAGCATGATACAACGGAATTTGGCAGGTGGAAAAATGATATTTAGCAAGGATTTTCGCAAGCGAATTTCGATTGCTAATCGTTTCGGATGCGAATCCACGCGCACCATGATTCTCGATTATCTTACAAGGAAAAAGCCGCCATCAAGCGATATGCTCGATAAAACGGTCGAACTCATGGGCCTATGGAACGACGATTGAATATTCCGCGATCATCTGTAAGCAACTTTTGCACCAAAATTGACTGACAAATGGTTTGATCATGGCCGCCTCATACTTCAAGTGTGCTAGACGAATCCGTATGGAAGAGCAAAACTCAACACGAGTTTTGGGGCAAACCATGGCAGTCCGCGTCTACCCAGCGTCATCGAAACGCAGTGCAATTCAAGGCGCTTACTCGCTATTGGTTGTGTTAACGCTGGCAACGAAGCAGTTCAGAATGTTAAGACGATAGGAGTCCTTCTGGACAGCCTTACCAATTGAGCGAAATTCAAAAATGAACAAACCTGATTTTCTTTGTATAGGCGCACAAAGGTGCGGCAGCAGCTGGCTCTATGAGATGCTTCGGCAGCATCCGGGGTTATGGTTGCCGCCCGTGAAGGAACTGCATTATTTCGATACGCTGCAGCATTCCCTTGATGGAAGGCGCGCCGGAAGACAACCGCGCAAAAAGGTCGTTCTGGGTAAGCTGACAAGGATCTCGACCTGGATGGATCCGGTATTTATCAAGCGCCGGTTGTTTGCCAAACATCCGTGGCTGGATATTCGTTTCACGAAGATCTATTCGAGGAAAGATAACTCTCTGGAGTGGTACCAATCGTTTTTCTACGCTGCCGCCCGAAAAGGTTTGGCAACGGGAGAAGTCACGCCGGCGTACGCGATTTTGCCAAGGAGTGAGATTTTGAAGATTCATTCAATGAATTCCGACTTGAAAATTATATTGGTATTGAGGGACCCTGTGAAACGCGCATGGTCCCATGCCATGAAGGATATATGTCGGGCATATAACCGGAATCCGGAGGAAGTAGATGAAAAAACTTTTCTGGACTTTTTCCATTCAGACGAGTGTGTGAGCCGGTCTGACTATGTTTCATGTTTGGAGCGATGGGAATCGGTGTTTCCGAAGAACCAGATCCACATTGTGTCATTTGACGGCCTGGCCGCTGACCCTGAAGCCTTTTTAGAGGACGTGTTTGTGTTTCTGGAGGTTGATCCCGGCCGGACGCATCAATTGGAGGGGCTACGTGAAATGCGGAATGCGTCTGCCGCCACGGCGAAACCGATTCCGCCCCGTCTGAGGCAAGCCCTGGCGGAGCAGCACCTGCCCGGCTTGCGCAAGCTTGCGAAGCGCTTCCCCTTTGCCCAACCGTGGCTCAATAAGTATGAGATGAGGGATTGAGGGAAGGCACGAGAGATAAGTCGGAAGCAAAGAAGAACGAACCGAGAACTGAGAACAAGATATCTAGTAATCGAGACACCATGAAGCAAATCTTCGTCATCGGCAAAAACCGTTCGGGTACGAAATGGTTGGCGAACCTTCTCGCCAATCATCCCAAGGTTGCCGCGCTGCAGCGCGAGGGTGCCGGCGGGATACTGGAAGTCAACGAACTGGCAATCGCGCGGAAGGTTTTTGGCCCTGCGGAGGTTGAGGAAAACTTTCTTGGATTTCTAGCCTGTTTTTTGAAATCGAACGCATTCAAGGTTTCCGGTCTGCGGGAGGAATCGTTTTTTGAAAAGAGACATTCCAGTTACGCGGAGTTCTTTGGTGGATTCATGGATGCGTTTGCGGCGGAGAGCGGCAAGGATACCTGGGTGCAGAAGACCAGCAGTTTTTCGTTGAGTGAGGTTCTTAAATCGTTCCCTGAAGCGAAGATCATTGTCATTCAGCGGATGAGTGTTGCTGACAATGTCGCCTCAACACTTGCTTTGAGTTGGCAATACGAACATGGGTCGAAGGGAAAGAATCTCTTTAAGGAAGTTTGGTCCTATGTCCATCACCGGAAGCTTGAGGAAGTGCATCGCGGGAATCCGAATGTGAGGTTTACAAGCTTCGAGAATTTGAAGGCGGACAAAGATGCGGTTTGCCGGAACGTGTGCTCGTTTCTTGATCTGGAGTTCGAGGAGGAGATGCTTCAAGACGCCTACGCAAAGAACACAAGTTTTTCCGGGGAAGTCAAAAAGGACCATGTTCTCAGCCCGTTCGACAAGCGGTTGGTGACAATCTTGTTTTCCGTAGTCCGCTGGTTTCCGTTGGTTTTATTTAATCGACTTCGAAACATTCGATTGTGTCTTCGGAAGGGTCGACTTGGAAAAAGATCATTTCAACGTCATACATTTTCAATATTCAAAGAGGAGATTGGCTGGAAGTGAAATCAGGCATCTGCCAAATCTTATCAAGTACACGAATCGCTATGCAGGGGGCTGCGTGGAGTCGATTTCGTGTCATGAAGTCGATGGCGAAAGCGTCTGCGGGAGCGGTTTCCACGGATCAATCGAATGCGCTCAGTAAATTGCTGACTTATGCTTCGGAGTATTCTCCGTATTATCGGGAGTTGCTGGGGCATCCCGTGGATCGTGAGTGGACGGAGATTCCGTTTTTAACGAAGGAGACTATCCGGAGATGCGCGGAGGGGCTTAAAAGCACGGATTTTAAGTTGGGAAAAGTGAGGCAGAACACCTCCGGGGGGTCGACGGGGGCACCGGTGGAGTTTTGGCAAGACGCAGAGCAAAAGAACTGGGGTGCCGCCGGTAAAATGCTTTTTGACTCTTGGACGGGATACAGTCCGGGCATGCCTAAGTTTGTCCTCTGGGGCTCGGAGCGCGACATTTTCAAAGGGTGCCATGGCTGGCGCGGCACGATGAGCCGGTTGATACGCAACCAAGTATGGTTTAATGCCTTTCGTATGAGTGAGGCCCGTATGGGCGAGGCGGTGGGGGAGATCAATCGCCTGCGGCCGGTTCAAATCCTCGCCTATGCGGAGTCGCTCTACTCGCTGGCGCGCTTCATTGAGCGGGAAAAGCTTGAGGTGCATTCCCCGAGGGCGGTGATGGTCTCGGCGGGAACACTCTTCCCCTATATGCGTGAGGTGCTCGAACGCGTTTTTCGCGCACCGGTGTTCAATCGCTACGGTTCACGTGAGGCCGGGGACATGGCGTGCAGCTACGAGGGCAGTGAGGAACTCTATGTGAATCCGGCAACGCATTTTGTCGAGATCATTCGTCCGAACGGAGCATTGGCCGGGTCCGGCGAGGAAGGGGAGATCGTTGTCACTGTTTTGCGAAACCGCTGCATGCCGTTGATTCGCTATCGAATCGGAGATATCGGGTGCTGGGCGCCGGAGGAGTTTCCGCGTAAACTTGCGTGGCCCTGTCTCCTGCGGGTGAGCGGACGTGTAAGCGACATATTTGTCAACGCTGCCGGTGACCGCATACACGGTGAATATTTCACTCACTTGCTTTATCACCGGACATGGGTGAAGACGTTTCAGATTGTCCAGGAAGCCCATGAGCAATTGCTGGTAAAGATTGTTAAGGCCCATGAGCCGACTTCCGGAACCATGGAAGCATTTGAGGCTGAGTTCATCGAAAAATCCCGGAAAGTGATGGGGGAGAAATGTTGTGTGAGGTTTGTCTATCCGACGGACATTCCGCCGACTTCCTCAGGCAAGTTTCGGTACACTCTATCGAAAGTTGCTGAATGAATCCATCGGAAGGAAAATGTGCTTTCCGGCAGAAGCTTGCACGATCTGAAGTGACCAAGAGAAACCTTCACCCGACGAACAAGGGGTCCTGTTCTGATGCCGTATAATTGGCGCAACCTGTTAAGCAGGGTCAAGCGTGCCTTGCATGGATGTACCCTTTACAAATCTTCAAGCAGGTTTGTGAAGCGCTGCCTGAACATTGAGTCCGTCTTTTCGCCCGGTGCAAAGTATCCGGCGCTGCACCGGAGTATTGAGCGGTTCCCGCTGGAGGAAATTGATTTTACGGGTGAGGTGCGTCCGGGCCTGTGTGTGGCCGTGGGGCTTGATGAGGTTGATCCCGAACAGTTCTACTTTGACCGGTTTGTAAGCGTCTTGAGGCGCAATGGCGTGGAGACACGGCGTGTGGACCTTCGCCGAGCGGATTTTGCCACCCGTCTTTCCGGGTGCGATTGCCTGCTTTTCCGCCCGTGTCCGCGTCCTTACCGGCTCGATGTGCTCCGGGATGTGGTCCGCTTTGTCGAAACGGGCCTTGAATTGCCCGTATTTCCGGGGTGCCACGAGATCCAGATCTACGAAAACAAGCGACTCCAGCATTGGTTTCTCGGCAATCTGGGCTTTCCCGTGATTCCGACCTTTATTTCCGCGGATTTCCAGGAGTCGCTGCTGTACCTTTCGGAAAATCCGCCACCCTATATTTTCAAAGCAAATGTGGGGGCAAAAGGCAGCGGGGTGGAACGTCTCGGCGACCGGAAGACCGCGGAGAGGTATGTCCGGCGTATATTCTCGGCGAACGGGGCTACGAGCCCATGGGCCTACTCGCGGCTGAAGAACACTGTTCATATTCAACCATTTATAGAAAACAAGGGCTACGACCTGCGGGTGGCGGTGGTCGGCGACCAGGTGATGGGATACTACCGCCGGGTGCAGGGTAAGGACTTCCGCGCCTCGGGAAGCGGCGTGCTGGAGTTCGGACCGCTGCCCGCGGAGGCGGTCCGGATTGCCGTGGACGTCCGGAACCGGCTTGACCTCACCTTCGTCGCCGTGGATTTTATTGAGGATTTGGAGGGTAAGTTATGGATTGTCGAAATTTCCACGTTCATCGGGCACCGAACGTCCGGGCTCTACCGCGAGGGCGGCGTGCCCGGATGGCTCCGGGTGTCCGGAGACGGTCGTGCCGAAGCGGAGCTGGGGAAGCGTTGCTGGTTTCCGGATTTGATGGTGGAGGCGTTTCTGACGAGGCATTTTCCGCGAGGGGATGAGTGACTATGATTGATTTCCGTAAACCCTATTTGCTGACGAGCATCTTTTTGATGTTCTATATCGTTTCGTTTATTGTATTGTCGGACCATTCGAGACTCGTCCGTTACTCAGGGTATCTGGGTATCCTGACCGCGATCATTTGTATGTTGGAAATCTTCAGAAACGGCGAGATTATCCGTAACACCGCTGAGCTTAAGAAGTATTTGCTGCCGCTTTTGCCTTACGGAATTTTCGTCCTCATTTTCAGTGCATACGTGGTCGTTGTCACGGGCTATGGCCGGTATCCGATTATGCGCCTGACCACTGTATTGCAGTTGGGTGTACTTTTGTTTCTCGTTTACTTCCTCGTGCGGCGGACCGGGAGCGCGTGGTTCGTGCAGATGGGTTTTTTTATCGGGCTTGCTTATATCTCCGTTACCGGTTCCTGGCAGATGACGCAAGCCGTGGAGGGGGGGGGGCGTTTTGCTTTTGAGGTGACGGGAACCGGAGCCAGCGAGGATTCGCTCAATCCGAACCGGTACGCACAATACCTGAATTTGTTCATTCTCCTAACCGTAAAACTGGTCTTTATCGACTTCCGTTTGAATCGCGCGAGGGCACCGCTGCTAATGCCGATGGTGGTAGTGTCCGTGTTGTTTTCCGCCTTGTGCGCATACCAAATCCTATTAGTTACCGGTTCAAGGAAAGGGATGCTCCTTCTCATGCTCGTCTGCGTCTTTGCGGCGCTTGTGTTTTTGAAGGGAAAACTGACGCCGGGACGCCTGATGGGTGGTGCGGTTATTGCGACGGGCACACTGGGCGCAATCTATCTCTTACTTGTCCAGAGTCCTTTTTATGATCGATTTCGGGCGATATTCGAGTTTCGAACCATCTACGTTTCTGAATCGAGTATTCTCGCACGGGAGGGAATGTACCTCGAAGGGTTGAAAATGTGGCTGAGCAGCCCGATATGGGGTAGGGGCTTCGAGGCGTTCCGCCTTGAGGGTGGTTTTGGTCAGTACAGCCACAGCAATCCGGTCGAGCTTTTGGCAAACCACGGACTCCTAGGCTTTTTCGCGTATTATGCGTTACATCTGCTTATTCTGGTGAAGAGCTACCGGCTTTTCCGCGGCGGCAATCCATGGGCGAGAAGTCGTGTTATCTGGGTTTTGGCTGCGGTTGCCTTTGTCCTCTTTTGGGATATCGCCGCCGTCTCCTATTTGAGCAAGGCAAACACCTTCATTCTCGGCTTGGCCCTCGGCTATGTATATTACCTCCAGGACGGGGTTTCCGCGCAGCGGCACCGATATCCTGCGCGACACCATGGGGCCGCTCCCGCGCACCGGATGCGGCCTCCGCCGTATCGTCCCGCAGGTGCATTTGCCTATCGGCGTTCGATGGGATCGTGACTGACGCAAATGGCTCGGGGTCTCCCCCCGTCGCTTCTGACGCATTTCAAAATGCTGCGAATCGCCTGTGTTTCCGGCTCCTATCCGACGCACCTTAAATATTGGCGGGGTACGTTTGTTGAGAATTTCTGTGTTGCAGTAGAGCGGGCGGGATGTGCCGTTTCCGTTGTCATTCCCGAAAGCATCCAAAACATTTTCGCAGAAAGAGCCGCGCTTTTCTGCGGGGCGCGCGTGCGGCGACCGGTTCGTCTTCCGCAGGTCACGGCTCCGTTCCTTTCGCTTTCGCGTTTGGCTTTCCACTACGGCCCCCTCGGAACGATCAACCGGTGCCTGCAGGAGCGCGCGGTGTACCGTGCCCTCAATCGGTTGCAAGAGCGCCCCGACTTGGTCTACGCGCACTTCCTCGGCAACGCCCTTTCCTCGCACCGCTGGTGTGGAGAGCATCAGGTTCCGCTTGTAGTCGTTTCGGGCGAGTCCTCCTACAAGCGCTTTTACGCATCAGCTAACCGGGAAAGGATGGGTGCGATCATCGATTCCCTCCACCATGTCTTCTTCGTTTCGGAAAAGAATCGTTCCGCCTACCGGGCCTATTTCGGATGCTTGCCGGAACGATCCAGCGTGCTGCCCAATGCAGTCGACACGGACCGCTTCCGACCGCAGCCAAAGGCGGAAGCACGCAAACGGCTGGGATTGCCGACCGAGGCGAAGATTGTTGCCTTCGTCGGCTATTTTATCGGGCGCAAAGGGCCGCTCCGCGTGCTGAAGGCGCTCGAAATGCGGGAGGATCTCTATGGAGTCTTTATCGGCACTGGCCCCCAGCGACCCAGCGGCTCCCGGGTTCTCTTTGCCGGTACGATGGAAAATGAACAGGTGGCCGACTGGTTGGCCGCATGCGATGTGTTCGCACTGCCCAGCATGGAGGAGGGGCGGTCGAATGCGGTCATTGAGGCGCTCGCTTGCGGGCTGCCGGTGGTTGTTTCCGACAGACCCTTTAATCGCGAGTTTTTGAAGGAGGATTGTGCGGTCTTCGTCGATCCCGAATGTTCCCCGGTCGGTCTTGCCTGCGCTATAGACGGTGTTCTGTCATCAAGTCGGCGGAGTATTGAAATGGCTCGCGCGGCGCGGGAATTTGCCCTTCAGTTTTCGCTTTCGGCACGGGCGGAGAAGTTTCTGTCAGTCGTTCACACTACGGCTTGATTCCGGGGGCTGCTAAAATCTCCATGCCCGTGCATCACTTTATACAATGCGCATTCTCTTACTTATCGATTCCTTGAACTCCGGCGGTGCACAGCGGCAGATCTGCATGCTCGCGCTCGGGTTGCGTGAATCCGGAAATAGAGTTGAGCTACTCTCGTATCATCCGCATGACTTTTATGACTACATGCTCGAAGGCAAGGTTCCCATTAAGCGCCTGCCGGAGCATAAGAGATGGCAGCGCCCGTGGAAACTGCGGAAGGCGATTCGTGGCTATCGACCAGACGTGGTTATTTCCTTTCTGGAGGCATCGTGCTTGTACGCGGAGTTGGCGAGCCTGCCGACCAAACCTTTCAAGCTGATTGTCGGTGAACGAAACTTGGATCTCGATGTTACCGGTTTTTTCCGTCTAAAAACTCAGATGCATCGAATCGCCGATGCAGTGGTGTGCAACTCATACGCACAAACCGAGATGATTGCGAAACATGCACCGTGGTTGAAAGATAAGCTGCATACTATTCCGAATGCGATTGATGCGCGACGTTTCAAGCCAGTTTCAAGAATGGCCTACCTCTCACGCAATCCAGGTAAACTGCGGTTCCTGACTGTCGGGCGTTACGCGCCGCAAAAGAATGGGGAATTGTTGTTGAATGCCTTCGCAGGGTTTCTGAAAGCCACCGGTTTTGATTCGAAACTCGATTGGTATGGGAATCGTTTCTTTGTTGACGGAGAACCTACAAGGCGGAGCAGTGAATGTCTGAAACTCAAGTTACTTGCCGATAAACTGGGAATTGCGGAGCGTGTATCACTGAATGATGCCGTCGTCGATGTGGAATCCCTTTACCATCAATATGATGCATTTGTTCTGGCCTCGAAACATGAGGGATGCCCGAACGTCCTCGTCGAGGCAATGGCGTGTGGTTTACCAGTCATTGCAAGCGACATTTCAGACAACGCCCGCATCGTTAATGACTCTGTTTCGGGATTTCTTTTTTCGGTTGAACGCGAGAGTCACCTCAGAGGATCTTTTGAGCGTTTGTGCAATTTGAGTACAACCGAAAGATATGAGATGGGCTCCAGAGGCAATCTACGGGTCATAGAGTTATTTGATTTAGGGAATTGCCGCGACCGGTTTCAAGCTCTTTGCGAAGAAGGAAATTCAACTTAGGAATCCCAGAAATAAGTGAACTCAATTATCGCCTATTCTCATATCCCCAAGGCCGGGGGAACAACCTTAACTTATTTACTACGTAGACACTTTGGTGGTAAACACCTTGACGTCATTCATCGGTGCCCGAAGGACGCTATGGAACGCATATACAGGAAAAGAGACTTGGATTTGGATGCTACGCTTCTGGGGCGTCCGCGAAGTTTGGCGGGACATTGGTTGAGGCCCTACGTTGATTTTGGCGAATGGGGAGAATCCTTGCGTTGGTATACAATCATGCGCAAACCAAAGGCGCGAAGCTTTTCACAGTACGTACAAGATTTGGATCACGGATATGTTCCGCAAGGCACCTGTTTTAAGGATTGGATGAGGATTCCTGCGCGCGGATTAAGGAACCAAAATGCGCAAGTGAAGCAAATTTGTGGCAAAGAAGATGCGGAATCCGCCAAGGAAATACTTAGAAAGAGCTTTTCTTTTGTCGGGATTATGGAGGATTACGACATGACAATCCGTCTATTAAAGAAGATCTTGGTCCCGGGCATATGTTTGTCTTTCTCAAGACCTCTGAACCAAAGGAAGAGCGAAAATAGGTTGAGCGTTGAGATGGACCGTCAACCGGATCTCGATATGTATTTAATGGAGCATAATACAGAGGACATTTTGCTCTACGACTTTGTTGTCGACGAGCTTTACCCGAAGTTCAAAGCAGGTGAGGAATCTCCACGGGACATCCCGGAAAATTCACCGACCCTTGAACCTATGGTTCAGCGCTACAATCTTTGGGTCAATTTTTTCAAGCGGAATTTGTTTTATAAGACCGTTGTAAGAATAGACCGTGGACTGAGCCCCAATAAATAACAATATGCGGACGAAAATAGAGGGAAACGGCATCACTGAAGTCGACGGTTCGGAAGAAAAGCCAAAGGTGCTTTTTGAAGGTGGGTTTTCCAAGCCCAAAGACGGATCTACCGGAGGTCAGGTTTTTGCCTGTTCATCGTTGGTGTCGAGTGATTTGAAGGATCATGTGCAATGGATTTTGCTCGACACGACAATGGACTCCCTTCCGCCTCCGCCTTTTATCCATAGACTCCGGAAGGCAATTTTCCGCACACATAAATTTCTATGGCTTCTCGCTGTAAGACGCCCGGATGTTGTGATTATCTTCACCGCCAGCGGTGCAAGTTTCGTTGAGAAGGGAATGCATGTCTTCTTGGCGCGTTGCATGCGGACGCCGGTGTTGTTGTCGCCGCGCAGTGGAAAGGATCAGCGGATGATGGAGCGTTCTGTTTTTTTTCGGTGGTATATTCCTTTTGTTTTGAGGCAGTGTAGCTTGGTCATATGTCAATCCCCCGAGTGGGCGTCGTTCTATCAAAGAACTGGAAAGCTTCAAGCGAGTAGGATTAAAGTCATCCCAAACTGGATTCAAGTTCCATCAAGTTTTACTGGCGAAGGTAAGTCTATTGATGGCAGTGTTAAAGTTGTTTATATGGGATGGATGGAGAAGCATAAGGGCATTTACGAACTTCTCGAGGTAATCAGCGATAATCAATCCAGATGGAGGCATGTTCAGTTCTTTTTTGCCGGCAATGGCAGTGAGTTTTCTGCGTTTTGTGAGCGGGTCGAGAATCTCTCCTTAGACCCTATTGTGAAGTGTCTCGGGTGGGTTTACGGAGAAGGCAAAGAGAGATTGCTCGCCAGCGCCGATTGTTTTGTGTCGTTTTCCTACGCCGAAGGCATGCCGAATGCGTTGCTGGAAGCAGCTGCAGCCGGGTGTGCCTGTGTGGCTACTGATGTGGGTGCTTCGGACACAATTCTGCCGGATAAAAGCTTCGGATTACTTGTGCCCGCCGGTGACAAGGTTGCTTTGGAAAAGGCGCTGGATTCAATGATATTCAATCGTGAACTCCGCATCCAAACGGGATCGCGTGCTCGGGCCTATGTTCGCAAAAATTTCTCTGTCGATAATGCGGTGAATCGTTTCCACGAGGCGATAATGTCACAAGTTAAATAGCTATTGCTTTTCATCCCTTTAAAAATGAAACAAATCCTACAAAGTTTACGGAACGGTGAGACCGCGCTGGAAAGTGTTCCCGTCCCCCAAGTGAGCGCAGGGTCTGTGTTAGTGCGAACACGCCGGAGTCTGGTTTCCCTCGGCAGCGAGCGGACGCTTGTTGAATTCGGACGGGCGGGTATCTTGGCTAAGGTTCGCCAGCAACCAGAGAAGGTTAAGGTAGTTCTGGACAAGATGCGCTCGGACGGGGTTCTGCCGACCTTGGAGGCGGTGTTTCATAAATTAGATGAGCCGATTCCGCTTGGCTACTGCAATGTCGGGGAGGTAGTAGCGGTCGGCGCCGGAGTCAAAGACCTGCGTGTCGGTGACCGCCTTGCGTCGAATGGACCGCACGCGGAGTATGTGTGCGTTCCGCGGCACCTTGCGGCACCTGTTCCCGACAGTGTTTCGGATGAGGAGGCTACGTTCACCGTAATCGGGTCAATTGCGCTGCAAGGTGTTCGGCTCGTAAGGCCGGAACTGGGGGAAACAGTGGTTGTCGTGGGATTGGGCTTGGTCGGCTTGTTGGCGGCACAATTGCTTCGGCTCTCCGGATGCAGGGTCATCGGTTACGACTTCGACGCGAACAAAGTGAATCTGGCAAAATCCTTTGGTATCGACGCGTTTGTCGCGGGCGGAGAGAGCAATCCGGTTGCGCGGGTGATGAACTCCACCGGTGGCGTGGGCGCGGATGCAGTTGTGATCACGGCGTCGACCCGGTCAAACACGGTCATCGCCGAGTCCGCCCGAATGTCGCGCAAGCGCGGACGGATCGTATTGGTCGGTGTTGTGGGATTGGAAATCAACCGTTCGGACTTCTACGAGAAGGAGCTGACTTTTCAGGTATCCTGCTCCTACGGTCCCGGGCGGTACGACGAGGACTACGAGCAGAAGGGTTTGGATTACCCGTTGCCCTATGTGCGTTGGACGGAGAACCGAAACTTTCAGGCGATTCTTGGAATGCTTGCGGATCGGCGGCTCGAGGTGACGCCGATGATTTCCGAGGTTGTTGCACTGGAGGAGTATGATCGGATCTACAATGATTTGGGGGGAGGCAAGATTGCTTCGCTCTTACGTTATCCGGATAATGCAAATCCTGCTACGGTCATTCGGCTAACTCGGACCGGAGGGTATCCGGACCACGGCGGTGTCGCCGTGGTCGGTGCGGGGAACTTCACGCGAATGACCGTCCTGCCGGGCCTCAAGAAGGTCGGATCAACACCGGTTTCCATCGTCAGCGCGAAAGGGGTATCCGGCACTGGATTGGCTAAGAAGTACGGGATTCCGCAGAGCACGACGGTTTATGAAGATGTTCTCAAGGACTCCGGAGTCGCAGGAGTGATCATAACGACGAGGCACGATCTGCATGCAGAAATGGCGCTTGCTGCGCTGAAGGCGGGAAAACATGTTTTGGTGGAAAAGCCGATGTGCCTCAACTGGAAAGAATTGGCAGAGATCACCCGGTTTTATCAGGATGTGAGTGATGGTAGATGGGATATGGAAGATGGCGAAACCGGGTCAGCAGCACCCAGTCGCCAGTCACCTATTCCGAATCAAGGAACCACGCACCAGGAACCACGCACCAAGGACCACGCACCAAGCACCCAAATTCCCACCCTCAGCGTCGGCTACAACCGCCGCTTTTCCCCCTTCGTGCAGAGGATGAAGGCCTTGCTCGGGCCGGAGACGGGTCCGATGAACATTGTTTTGTCTATGAACGCGGGTGCGATTCCCCGTGACTCATGGGTCCACGATCCGGAAGTGGGAGGAGGACGCATCCTTGGCGAAGCCTGCCACTACATCGATTTGGCCATTTATCTAAGCGGGAGCGAGGTGGAAGAGGTTATGATGAGTGCGCTCGGACCGGGTGCGGATGCGACCACGGACAACGCCAGCATCACCCTGCGGATGGCCAACGGAAGCCATGCCGTTATCCACTATTTTGCCAATGGGCATAAGTCCTTCAGCAAGGAACGTATCGAGGTCTTCTCCGGGAACAGAATCCTCCTCTTGGACAACTTCAGAAGACTTACCGCATACGGATTTCGCCGGTTCAGCAAAATGAAAGGACGACAAGACAAGGGCCACGCCGAACAGTTCAAGCGCTTCTGCGAGGGCATTGAAAGAGGGACTGAGCCGCTCATTCCGTTGTCAGAGATCATCAATTCAACGGCAACGGCCCTTTCGGCGCTCGACTCGCTTGCTGAAGATCGCTGGGTTCGCCCGAAAGATCAACTCGCGGACGCACTGCGTGAGACAACCGCCTCATCATAGGCCCGCAAACGCCGATCATTCGACGACAAAGATTTCTATGAGAACCATCGCCATCATCGCGGGCACGCGCCCTGAAGTCATCAAAATGGCCCCGGTCTATTTCGCGCTGCGCGAGTCAAAGACGGTCCGGCCGGACTTTGTCTCCTCCGGCCAGCACCGTCAGATGCTGGACCAGGCGCTGGGCGTGTTCGGGATCGAAGCTGACTACGACCTCGACCTGATGCAGCCCGGGCAGACCCTGCCGGACCTGACGGCGCGGGCGGTCATCGCGGTAACGAACCTGCTGGCCGAGCTGAAACCCGCCGCCGTCCTCGTGCAGGGGGACACGACGACTGTCCTCGCCGCCGCCATGGCGGCGTTTTACGAGCGGATCCCGGTGGGTCACGTGGAGGCGGGGCTGCGCACCGGCAACATGGCCTCGCCCTTTCCGGAGGAGATGAACCGTCGGCTTACGACCCCGCTCGCGCGCTGGAATTTCTGCCCGACCGATCTGAGCCGGGACAACCTCCGCCGCGAAGGGGTGGGGGAGTCCACCCTGCACGTCACCGGCAACACCGTCATCGACGCCCTCTTCTGGATGCGCGACCGCCTCGAAGCCCAAGGCATCCCCGCCGCCGATGTAGCGGAACGCTGCCAAATCCCCCCCGCCTTCACCCAAACCTTCCTCAAGGGCCAAGAGCAAAGCACCAAGCACAAAGCACAAAGCACAAGAGACCCCGCACCAAGCACCAAGCACCAAGAACAAGAGACCAAGCACAACGCACCAAGCACAAAATCCCCCCGCTTCATCCTCGTCACCGGCCACCGCCGCGAATCCTTCGGGGAGGGTTTCGAGAAAATCTGCCGGGCCATTCTCGGGATCGCGGAGGCGCATCCGGATGTCGGCATTCTCTATCCGGTGCACCTCAACCCGCGGGTGCAGGAGCCGGTGAACCGTCTGCTCGGGAACAACCCGCGCATCGCGCTCATTCCGCCGGTGGGCTACAGCGATTTTATCTGGCTGATGAACCGCTGCCACTTCGCCCTGAGCGATTCAGGGGGCGTGCAGGAAGAGGCTCCGAGCCTTGGCAAACCGGTTCTTGTCATGCGCGAAACAACGGAGCGCCCCGAGGGCGTGGAGGCCGGCACCTGCCGGCTCGTCGGCACCGATCCGGAGAAAATCCTCAGCGAAGCCAACATCCTGCTCAACGACGCAACCGAATACGCCCGCCGCAGCGCCCTCAAAAACCCCTACGGTGACGGCACCGCAGCGGAAAAAATCCGGACGATCCTCGAAGCGGAAGTCTGAGGCGGAAGATGAAAGCAAAACCTTCGCGTCCTTGAGCGCAGCCTACCGTGCCGCAGCCTTCCAACCGTTTTTTCAACCGCAAAGGACACAAAGAGCGCGAAGGCTCGCCAACCGCACCCGAATCAAAATCTTCGCGTCCTTAGCGTCCTTGAGCGAAGCGGGCGGTAAAGACTGCGGCTGGAAAGCATACCGACGGGAATTTCAATGCGCATTGGCCTTTGCGCTGTAAAATTTTGGCTCACAGATTTTGGTAAAAGTTTCTTTTTAAGAAATGATGAATCTAGAAGAAATCGGACGAATTGTGATTGGCGCAGCAATTGAGGTTCACCGCGAGCTGGGGCCTGGTCTATTGGAGAGCACCTATGAGCGGTGTTTGGTTCACGAACTGGGTCTCCAGGGTGTGCGGGCGGTTCGGCAGAGTCCGCGACCGATCCACTACAAAGGTCTGGAGATCGATGAGGGCTACCGCATTGATGTGCTGGTTGAAGACCGGGTTGTCTTGGAACTGAAGGCAGTGAGCGAGATCCAACCGGTTCACAAGGCTCAGTTGATTACCTATTTAGAGCCTGTCCCAGAGGCCGCAAGGCCTTGGGGGACAGGCTCTTGCGATAAAA
>JAFIGH010000111.1 GCA_020831525.1 Opitutales bacterium | reverse complement strand
CCCTCCTCCCGACCACATCAAAGAACCTTGCGGTAATCTTGCATAGGCAATGCCTTGGGCGAGGACCGTGCAAACGGCCCTTGACCTTCCCGCGACCAGCGGCTCTGGATCATCAATGAAACTCTTCTTCGTATGGCTCGCTCTCGGGATGGGACTCACCGGATCACTCGCCGCCGCGTTGAGCGTGCCCCCGCAGTTTGGCGAAGGCGCCGTCCTTCAGAGAGATAAACCGCTTCCCCTCTGGGGAACGGCCCGACCGGAGACGGCGGTTTCCATCTCCGTGGCGGGTACAACGGCCAGCGCGCGCACCGATGCCGAAGGGCGCTGGCGCGCCACCCTCCCGCCCCTCGCGGCCGGGGGACCCTTCGACCTCCGCATCGATTCGGGCGAAGAATCCCTCGAACATGACGTATGGGTGGGCGAAGTTTGGCTGGCGAGCGGTCAATCGAACATGCGATGGACCATCGGGCGCAGCCGCAACGCCGACTTTTTCCGCGCCACCGAGGTCCACACCGAAATCCGCCTACTCTACGTCGAGGGGCGTGGCTCGGATCAACCGCAAACGACCTTTCGCGGCGAGTGGAAAGCGGTCAACAGCGACACCATTTCCGGCCATTCGGCCGTTGCTTTTCACTTCGCCAAAGCCCTCCACGCCGTCCTCGGGGTGCCCGTGGGCATCGTTGAGAACGCATGGGGAGGATCGGCCGCGGACGCATGGATCGCGCGCGAAGCCCTCCGCAAGCATCCCGAACTGGATTTGATCGATAAATACTGGCAGCGCTACGAAGAGGCCCACGCCCATCTCGACCCTATTCCACAGCCCTTCACCGGCAACCAACGCCCCGGAAACATATTTAATACGCGCGTCCATCCGCTCATCCCCATGGCCCTGCGCGGGGTCATATGGTATCAGGGCGAAAGCAACGCCGGACGGTCGGCCCAATACCGCGCGCTTTTTCCCGCTCTCATCGAAAACTGGCGGGATCTCTGGGACAAAGACGACCTTCCCTTCTACTGGGTGCAGCTCGCGGCCTTCCGCGCCGCCGGCCCTTCCGGTCCCGATGACACATGGGCACAGTTGCGCGACGCGCAGACCGGAACACAACGCCTCCCGAACACCGGTCAAGTCGTGACTATCGACATCGGCGACGGAACCGACATCCACCCTTGGGAAAAGGAAGAAGTCGGGCGCCGCCTTGCCCGCTGGGCACTCTCCCGTGAATACGGCGTGGCGGACCTCCAATACCGCTCGCCCTCCGTTCTCTCATGGGAACAAACGGGCAATGAGGTCACGGTGTTGTTCGACGATATCGGCGGCGGACTGCGGCGAATTGATTTGCCCGACGTGCGCGGGTTTGCCGTGGCCGGTGCGGAGCGCGAGTGGATGGAGGTCGACGGCACACTGGTCGAGAGCGAGCGCGTTGTTCTCGAAATCCCCGAAGGCTTCACTGTGAAAGCCCTGCGCTACGCATGGGCATCCAATCCCGCGGTGAACATTTTCAGTTTCGAAGGACTGCCCCTCACGCCCTACCGCAGCGACGACTGGCCATGGATCGGGGAGGAAAACATCGTCCCGCCCCACGTTCTCGATTTCTGACAAGCCGGTCCAACTACGGCGACGCCCCACGCGCCCGCACTCCGGAACACCCTACCCGCAGCCAACCGGGGGCTGAAGCACCCCGGCTACGCCAGGCACCGACGCCCTCCGTAGAAGTCGGGCGGGCCTTGGCCCCCGACCGCCGCCAAATTGTAAGGTAAACCAAACAAGGGTTCGCCACCGCCGCGCGCGCGGCAAAAGGTCGGCGGTATGTCAGGTATTTCGCGCCCCCATATCCTGCTCATCAACACGCACGACAGCGGCCGGTTTTTTGGTTGTTACGGCGTGAAAACGGTGCGCACACCCCACATCGACGGGATCGCCGGGGAGGGGGTGCTCTTTGAAAACATGATGGCGGCTTCGCCCATCTGTTCGCCCAGCCGTGGAGCCATGGTGACAGGCCGCTGGCCCCAGCGCAACGGGCTCCTCGGGCTCACGCACCACGGCTTCCGTCTGAACGAGGGCGAACGCCACATGGCCGCGCTCTTCCGCGAAGGCGGCTATGCCACGGCCCTCTTTCACTTCCAGCACGTGGCCGCGAAAGAGGCGTGGGCCGATGTGGGCTTCGACGCATTTCTCGCCCGCTCCCGCGACGACGAAGAACCCGTTTACCCGAAGATGGCACGCCCCGCCGCGGAGGTGGGCTCGGCATTCGCGGCGTATTTGGAAACCCGCGACGCCGGGAAACCCTTTTTCGCGCAGATCAACTTCAACGAAACCCACACCCCCTTTGACTTCGGCGGGGTTGAACCGGAGCGCGTCCACGGCGTGACCGTGCCCCCGTGGGTCGAGCCCGACCCGCAGGCGGAGGCCCATTTCGCACACCTGCAGGGCGCCGTCCAGGCCCTTGACAAGGGGGTGGGCATTGTCCTCGACGCCCTCCGACGCCACGGCCTCGACGAAAACACCGTTGTTCTTTTCGCCACCGACCACGGCCTCGAAGGCGCGCGCGACAAGTGGACCTGCTACGAGCCGGGCCTCGGCATCGCCGCCCTCGTGCGCTGGCCGGCCGGGGGTGTGGCGGGCGCGCGCCGCATCGCCGCGCCCGTATCGAACGTCGACATCCTCCCCACCCTGCTCGATCTGGCCGGCCTGCCCCAACCGGACAACCTCGACGGCATCAGCCTTGCCCCCATCCTGCGCGGGGAAGCGGTGGCCGATCCGGAGCGACCGGTCTTCGGCATTTACCACAACAGTGGCATCCGAAGCGTTCGGATCAGCGCCTGGAAACTCATTCGCAACTTCGCCGCCGAACCGTACGCCGAGATTCCCCCTGCCACCCTCGCCAATCGCAAACCCCTGCATCCCCGCCCCCCGGTCGAACTCTACGACCTCGCGGCCGATCCGCATGAGTTCAAGAACCTCGCCACCGAGCACCCCGAAAAGGTCCGCGCCCTCGACCGCCCTCTCGCGGAATGGATGCGCGCGGTGAACGACCCCATTCTCCCGCAATGAAACCCATCAACGTCTGCATCATCGGTGCCGGGCAGTTTTCGCAGTGCTTCGTTCCGCTCTACCAGGCACACCCGCTCGTGGGTGAGGTGTCGCTCTGCGAAGTGTTACCCGAGCGCCTAAAAGCCGAGGGCGACCGCCTCGGCGTCAGCCGCCGCTTCACGCGATACGCCGATGTTCTCGCCGCGCGCGACATCGACGCCGTGGCCATATTCACGCAACGCTGGTCCCATGCACCCATGGCCCTCGAAGCCCTCAACGCGGGCAAGCACGTCTACTGTGCCGTCCCCGCCGCGACCACCCTGGAGGAGCTGCACGCCCTCATCGATGCAGTCGAACGAACCGGACTGACCTACATGATGGGCGAGACCAGCCTCTACTACGGCAGCCGCCTCTTCATGAAAGAAAAATGGGATGCCGGGGCCTTCGGACGCTTTGTGTATGGAGAAGGCGAATACTACCACGACATGACCCACGGCTTCTACGAGGCCTTCCAGTATTCCGGGGGAAAGGACTGGAAACAGACGGCGAGCTATCCACCCATGCTCTACCCCACCCACTCCGTCTCCATGGTCCTCTCCGTAACGAGTGCGCGCGCCACCAAAGTCGCCTGCCTTGGCTACGTCGACCGCCACGACGACGGCGTCTTCCGCAAGGAGGTCTCCCGCTGGCAAAACAACTTTTCCAACCAGACCGCCCTCCTGCAAACCAACGACGGCGGCGCCATGCGCATCAACGAGTTTCGCCGCGTCGGTCAAAGCGGCGGGCGCTCCGTGCGCGGTCGCCTCTACGGGACCGACGGGGCCTTTGAGGAGCAAACGAACGGTGCCCTCTGGACGACCCGCGACATGGACGGATCGGAAGATGTCGAGCCCCTCATCCATTGCCAAGGCGTGCACACCCACGAGCAATGGGAGGCGATCAAGGTCGACGTGGCCCTCAAGGGTGAGTTCACGAGCGGGTTTGCCGAGGTCCACCAAAAGTACCGCGCCCGCCTGCCCGATGCCTACCGCACCCTACCCAACGGCCACGAGGGTTCCCACCAGTTTCTCACCGACGACTTTGTCACCGCCGTCTACCACGGGCGCTTGCCCACCTGCCACGTGTGGGACGCCGCCCGCTACAACGCCCCCGGCATCCTCGCCCACGCCTCCTCCTTGCGCGACGGCGAATGGCTCGACATTCCCGACTTCGACTCGCCAACCCCATGACTGCGGCAAAACCGAAAGGCTTCCCGACCCATCCGGCGCAGCGCGCCCGCTACCCTTTCACCAAGGCCCGCAACCGCTCCGTCGCCGCTTCGCGCGTGAGTTCGCCGGAGGCGACGGCGAGCGTCAGCTCCTCCCACACCGGCCCGTCCGGTGCCGTCGAAAATCCATTAACACGCAAAAAGACGAGGGCGGTCGCGAGCGAGACCCGCTTATTCCCATCGATAAACGGATGATTTTTGCAGAGGTAAAACAGATAGGCGGCGACGATCTCCACCGGATCGTTCAACAATGGTTGCCCGAACATGCTGGCTTTGGGCGCTGCCAAGGCCGATTGCAGCAGATTCAGATCACGTAGTCCGTCCGCGCCGCCGTGCTGTGCCAAGACCTTCAAGTGGATTTCCAGAACCTGTTCGAGACTCGGATGAAACCAGTCAGCCATGGTCAGGAGAGCTTTCTCAACGTATCGCTATAATCCTCCAACACGCGATCCACCGTTTCACTGAAAGCGGAGGGATCGATCTTCGGCCGCATAGGTTCCAGCATCAAGGTGCCGCCATCCGCCACCGTAACGTTCACCTCATCCCCCGGCTTCAGGTGCGCAAGGTCCATCAGGGCATGGTCGAAAATGATCCCGTGTGAATTTCCGATCTTGGTGATTTTTTTGATCATGCCGTAATACAATGTTTTACGGGGCCGGTGTCAAGTGTGCCGATGCATTCCCGGTCGAGGACCAGACCACACAACCGACGGGGGAACCGCCGGACGCGGAATAGCGACCGTTCCCGCAACTGGGCAAATCCGCATGAGAGCTTCTGCGCGTAGATTGACGACTCTTGTCACTAAAGCAGATACCAACATGAAAAAAAACATACTCACCACTCTCGCGGTCTTCGGGACCGCTGTATCTCTCCCGGCCCAGCAGTCGGCGTTTGACGACCTCACGGGGGACAACGGCGTCTTCACCAACTGGATCGGAAGTTTCACCTTCACAACGGAGCTAGAGGACGGCGAAGCGTGGATCGAGCACCTCGAACACGGCCCTCTGCGCCTCTACACCGAAGGCCAGAACGTCTGGCTCTTCGATGCGAACCTGCGCAACGCCACCGGTCTTCCGGGCTGGATCTACACCAACCGCGAATTCCATCCGTACTTTTTCGTCATGGAATACCCGAACAACTGGCTGCTCTACCTCGATGGCGTTCCCGGACCTTCGGCCTCTCCGCGAATTTTCGCGGATATCGTCGCCGGAACATCCGTGCTCCTACCGAACGCTCCCTTGTCGAACATCGCGGAGACGGCGGATGCGGCGGGCGGATTTGAGTCGCTCCTCGCCGCTCTGGACGCAGCAGGACTCTCCACGACGATAGCAACTGGCGGTCCGTTCACGGTCTTCGCCCCGATGGATGACGCGTTCGCCCAAATCGACAGTGAGACATTAAACACACTTCTCACTGAGGACACGGAGACGCTCGCGCAAATCCTGCTCTACCACGTGATCGACGAAAGCCTGACCAGCGCCAACTTGCTTCTCTCCGCCGACGGGGTTTTCCGCGGCCAGCAGGTTGACTATTTCCTGCCGACACTCGCGGGAATCGACATCGCCCTGCAAGTCACACCCTTCGGCATCATCATCAACGGCAGTTCAATGGTGACAGCCGCCGACATTCAGACCTCCAACGGAGTGATCCATGTTATCAACGAAGTCATCCTGCCGCCCGGCACAGTGGTCGACCTCGCAACCGACGGCGGCTTCAGCACGCTCGTCGACCTCGTTGCCGCCGCAGGTCTTGCCGAGACTCTTTCCGGCGACGGTCCCTTCACCGTCTTTGCCCCGACCGAGGAGGCGTTTGCCGCGTTGGATCCGGAGACAGTTTCTTTCCTACTGTCGGAAGAAGGACTCGACACTTTAGTCGACATTCTCACCTACCACGTGATCGGCGGAAAAGTGTACGCGAGCGAAGTACCCGTGGGTGAATCGGTAGAAACGCTCTCCGGCGACAGCGTGACGTTCTCCGCCGGCGCGATGGGCGGCCTGCGCATCAACAGTGCCAGTATCGTAGCCACCAACATCGTCGGCAGCAACGGTGTCATACACGTAATCGACGAGGTCATCATGCCACCGGCTATGGGAGCAACAAGCTTCGACATCGGCTTCGACGCAGGGGCTTTCAACTACACGGTGAACGGGACTACCGGGGCCGATATCACGATGCGACGCGGCGTGACATACACTTTCACGCGCACTGCCTTCGGCGGCCACCCGTTTACGCTTTCAACCGCCGCGCCCGGCACTTCATGGTCGGAAAGTGACCGCTACGGCAACACACCGAATCTCACCGCGGAAGGTGAAACCATCGTCTACACACCGGACGCTTCAACTCCCGCGACACTCTACTACCGGTGCACAGTGCATGCACCCATGGGCGGCACAATCACCGTGATCGACTGAGGATTGGTCTCTTTTTGCGGAGGGACCGCTGCACTTCCGCGTGGCGGGAGCCTTCCGCAACAGTCTTCATGTCCCAGAGCCCCGCTTCCGGCACCGCCGAAGCGGGGCTCTCCGCTTTTCCGGGGGCAAGGTTGCGCCCTATTGCACCACCGTGAGTCCGAAGACAATTCGTCCGCATGCGGGCGAACATCCGCTGAAGGCTTGCCACGGCAGCGGACGGGCACTTGCCTTTGCTCCGCCAAGGTGCGCTCCGCCGGGGTTGGACGGCATGGTTTCCGCTGCAGTCCCATCCATACGTCCGCCTGCGCGACATCTCCACCAAAGTCTCCATGGGTTTGCTCGAATCAATCGTCCGCCAAGTCAACAGTGTCGTCTGGGGTCCTCCGATGCTGGTCCTTATCCTCGGGGTCGGCCTCTTTTTGACCATAGGACTGAAGTTCATGCCCGTGCGGCGGCTCGGGCACGCCTTCGGGCTGATGGCCACCGGACGCCGGGCGCAGGAGGGCGACGCGGGCGACATCCCGCCCTTTCAGGCGCTCATGACGGCGCTTTCCGCGACCATCGGCACGGGCAACATCGCCGGTGTGGCGACGGCGATTGTCCTCGGCGGGCCCGGCGCGCTCTTCTGGATGTGGATGACGGCGCTCGTCGGGATGGCGACGAAATACGCCGAGAGCGTGCTCGCGGTGAAATTCCGCGAGGTGGACGCGCGCGGGCGCTACGTCGGCGGCCCGATGTACTACATCCGCAACGGGCTCGGACCGCGGTGGACGTGGCTGGGCGGTTTTTTCGCGGTGGCGGGGGCATGCGCGGCCTTCGGCATCGGCAACACGGTGCAGGCGAATTCCGTGGCCGATGTGCTGCGCGCCAATATGTCGATTCCCCCGTGGCTCACGGGGCTGGTGATCACCGTGCTTGTCGGGGCGGTTTTGCTCGGGGGCATCCGCCGGATCGGCCGCGTCGCCGGAGCGCTTGTGCCCTTCATGGCGGCCGCCTACATGATTTGCGGCCTGCTCGTGCTCGCCCTCAACGCCGGACAGGTGCCGGGTGCCTTCGCCCTGGTCTTCCAACACGCCTTCACGCCGGTGGCGGCGCAGGGCGGATTCGCCGGCGCTGCCGTGTGGGCAGCGGTTCGCTTCGGGGTTGCGCGCGGCATCTTTTCCAACGAGGCCGGCCTTGGCTCGGCGCCCATCGCCCATGCCGCCGCGCAGACCTCCAGCCCCGTCCGGCAGGGTTCCGTCGCCATGCTCGGAACCTTCATCGACACAATCATTGTGTGCACGGTGACAGGATTGGCTATTCTCTCCACCGGCGTGTGGCACAGCGGCACCTCGGGCGCGGCCCTCACCAGCCTCGCCTTCGAGACAGCCCTCCCCTTCTACGGCGGACACATCGTGGGCGTCGCCCTCGCGCTCCTTGCCTTCACGACGATCCTCGGGTGGTCCGTCTACGGAGAACGCTGCGCAGGCTTTCTCTTCGGAGCACGGTGCGTCATCCCTTACCGCGTGCTCTGGTTATGTGCCATCCCCGTCGGCGCGATGGTGGAGCTGGACTTCATCTGGCTCGTCGCCGACACGCTCAACGCCCTCATGGCCCTGCCCAACCTTATCGCCCTCGCGCTCCTCAGCCCCGTCGTCTTCGCCCTCACCCGCGCCCATTTCAATGGAAGCAAGTAGTGCACTCCGCCGGGTTTTTTGATCGCGATAGGATCAAATAGGGCACATACCTGCTGGGCGTCACAAGGTCCATTCCTCAGGCGAGGTTAAATCAACGTAAAGCGAGAATGCGAGTGCACGGGCGGCTGGTTTTCGCTTGCCCCGGAAGCACGGTGTCGATTCAATTTGCTTATCTTATCTATAAGTCCGCACGGCAGACATCCGCGTGGGAACGGGTGCATCCGCACCCGGCGCAGCCGACCGCCGAACCTCTCTCTACATATCCCTGCCATTGCCATGAAGAACCCCGCCGCCTCGCGACCGGCCCCGGAAACCGGTGTGCCCGCATTCTCCGTCTCCCCTTGTCCTCTCCGCCGCCTCATTTGGCTTGCCGCAGCGTCGGCCGGCGTGATCTGCCCGGCCGCGGGACAGACAATTATCAGCGCCCTCAACGCCGACCAGGAGATCACGCGCGAGTGGCTCGCCGCCGTTTACGTCGACGCCGGCGACGGGGTGGGCGCCCTCGCCTCGGCCAAGTTTGACTACAGCGGACCGTCGCCGGGCACGGCGGCCTTCGATTTCCGCTTCGCATGGTCGGTCGAGCGGGAAGACCCGGACACCGGCGTATGGGATCCGGTCGAGTTGGAGGGCGGCGGCACGGTGTTCTACGACGATCCTTTCGCCCTCGCGATGGACAACACTTCGCCGCAGGCGACCCAGGCCTCCTCCGTGAACCTCAAGTTGGACGCTCCGCCCGACCTCTACGTGCGCTACCGCGTGACCGTATCGCTCGAACGATTGAACGGGGCATGGACGACCGTGAACGGCCCCCTCGCGAGCGCGCCCATGCAGTTGTATTGGTTCGGCAACGACGACCCCGGCGACGACGCCCTCAATATCATCTCCGAGGTCACGGGCATCGGTTTCACGCAACGGTACGCGCTCAATGACGCCACGGTCGCGACAAAACGGAGTTTCCGTGTATCGACAAGCCTCGACATCCGCCGGTTCGACGCCTTCGACCAAGCGCCGACCAGCGACAACGTGCAATTCCGCTACCGGTTCCGCCTCGTGCGCGATGACGACGGCACAGAGATTCCGCTCGCGCAGAGCCAGTTCAACCGCAACCATTCTGTGCCGACCTTCGAGCAGGCGTGGGTTTTCGCCTTTCCGGTAACGGTGAGTGTCAACCAAACCTTCGCCCTCCGTCCCGCGGTGCAGCTCGATTCCGTGGCGACAACGTATTCCGTGTATGTCGAGGTGGAGCACACGGAGGAACCCGGCGTCCTGCGCACAAGCAACGAGGAAGCACAGGACGGCCAGCGCCTCCTGCACTTCAACAGCAATCTCTCCTACGGCGGATATGCCACGACGTTGCGCGACTTCACCAACAACCCGGCCACGACGGCGTCCGTCTCGGCCTCCTTTATCACGGTCGAGCTGGCCAGCCCGTCCGGCAACCTCACGGCCCACTCCGGCTACACCTACGCCTCGCCGGGGACCGTCACGGCGCGCCTCTTTGCCCACGGCGGCCTCACCGCCGTGAGCCCGAGCCCCGCCGTCGCCGTCACCCCGCCCGCCTCGCCCGACGCGGGGAACGCCGCGGGCATTCGCTTCACGCGCAGCGGCCTTGAGCTGACGTTGTCCGGACTGCGCGCACAGATCGAGGCCCGCCTGCCCCAGGGCATGGGTGTGGGCGACTGGGCGGAAGACCGCGAACTGGACTCATGGCTGCCCTTCGGCGAACACAACCTCAACCCCCAGCTCATGCCTGCGTCCGCGTTTCTCTTCTACGACCGGGGCGGAGCCGTGTTTTACCTCTTCGAGGAGTCCAAGCCCGTCGGTTTCGCGGTCGAGGAATTCGAGTGGACGGTCGCTACCGGAGACTTTCGCTCCTCAGCAAGCAACCACGACTACGTGCGGAAGGGCTTTGTGGAAAAACTGGCCACTTCACCCGTCGCTCCGCACCTTCAGTTCAAGCGCTCCAACGAAGGCTACTATGCGGGTCTTCTTGAAACCCCGGTCACCGGCGAAGTGGCTTGGCGGCACGGCCCTTCAAACGGAGCGGAGATGAGCGTCGAACTCGGCTTCGGCCCCGTCGCTTTCCACACACACTTTCCCTACAATTCGGAGATCATCGTCACCACCGGCGGCGCTTTGTTCGTGGAAAACGACCTCGTGACAAGCGGCGCCCTTGAAGGCGTTCAGCCCGTTGTTGTGCGCTACCGCGCGGACTGCCCCGACGATCCTTGCCAGGGTGCCGCCCCGCCCGATATCCGCGACTTCCGTCTCGATCCGCACTTCGGCCGCCTCGACTTCACGCCCAACGGCGGACTCATCGGCCGCGGCATACTCCTCGGCGGGACGGAACCCCGCCGCCTCAAATGGGGCGGCACGCCTGCCGGAACCTACGCACAGCAAACCGATCCCTTCACCGAAGGTGTCTTCGCCATGGCGGGTGTCTTCATGAACGGCGGCAGCGTTTCCTCGCCGCAGGCCGGCGCCGACGCGCTGCACTACGCGGGCTACCTCTCCGGCGGCGAATCGGGGACGGGCGAGCCCGTCATGTATTTGCCGGGTACAAGCGCTTTCTTCGCGGGTGCGGGCTACTATCCAGGAGCCAACCTCGAAGTCATCGGCGCGCCCATCGGAGGCCGCGCCAATATCTCCGGCACGGAGGTCGACTACCTCCTCGGCGACTGCGCCAAGTTCTACGTGCGCCCGGCCGGTGTGAGCGGCAAACTGGAGGTTGTTCCCGGCAGTTTCCCCGTCGCGCCCGACTCGCTCCTTATTCAAGGCTACCCTTTCACCTTCGATTTCTACGGCATCGCCTACACGCACAGTCTCATGCGCGTGGATATTTCCATCGTCACGGGCTCCGTCGACCTCGTGGGCCCCTCCGACTTCACGCTGCCCTTCGAGTTGCTTACTTTCACATGCACGGGCCAGCTCGACGAACTCTTCCCGCCCAATCCGCCGCATCCCGCCGTCCTCGGCTACTGGCTGGCCGATATCGACATCTACACCGCCCGCTTCGTCTCCACCGACTCCTGCGACCCCGGCGCGGAGGCCTCCCTCCTCCTCGGCGTGGAGGGACACTCCACCCTCCTCGACACCTCGCTCGCGGGCGCCGTCGGTATCCGCAACAACGGCCACCTCATCTCCAAGGCCTACTCCGACAGCGCGGGCTTCGAGGAAGAGATCACCTCGCGGCTGCGCGGGCCGAACAACTTCACCCTCGACGGCCCCGACAACGAGCGCTACCGCCTCGTCTCCATCAGCGAGGCCTACTTCAACGACTTCGCCTCCGCCATGGACACAACCTTCGGGGCGGGCCGCCTCAACTTTGCCACGAAGATGGACGTCCCCTTCTTCGAGGACCTGCGCGCCCACCTCCAGACCACCGCGCGGCGCGACACCGACCCCGGCGCGACGGCCTATGTCGCGGGCGGGTGGCAGGAAGGCGGCGGTAATTTCTTCGACACCGCCTTTTTCGACACCAACAACCGCGGCTTCCCGGGTGGCGTGGCATGGAACATCTACCGCGGGCAGACCGACGACCCCGCTTCCCTGCCCTACGTCACCCGCGCCAAGCAGAGCTGGCTCGGCGTCGTGAATTTTGACTACCCGCTGCGGTGGAGTTCGATACTGCGCTCCTTCGAGTCCTTCGAGCCCAAGCGCAACGAGTTGCTCATCATCGAGGTCGACCACGAAGTTCTCTACCTCAGCGCGGAAAACGCCGAGCTGAAGTTCGGCGTAAAATACGAGGGCATGCCCAAGATCAGTCTCGCGAGCTTCGTCTTCAACGCCGTCGACGAGCAGACCGGAGCACTGAATGCCTTCGTGCAGGCCCTCGGCAACGAGGCTTTTGAATACATGCGCGGCGGGGTCGACGCCATGGGCGACCTGCTCTCCGACCGAGCCGACGCCCTCATCGACGAATTTTTCGACCTCACCATCGGCGCCGCCATCGACGATATCCACGACAACCTCCAGGCATACCTCCAGGCCAATCCCGTTCCCAACGTATCCGACTGGCTCGACGAGATCGACGCGGAGGTCAACGCCGCCGCCGCTGAAATCCAAACGGCCCTCGGCGAGATCGGCGACGTCGCCGCCACGGCTACCTCAATACTCGAGACGGTCAACCGCCTCATCGGCAAGGTCGAGGCCGGCATCGCCGCCGTAAACAGCACCTTCGTCGTGCGCCCGGATTTCGAGGTCGTGAAGATCTCAGACCCCTCGCAACTCCTCCCCGGCGAGACCGAACTGAAAGGCCTCCTCGCACGCGAAACCGCCGAGGCCGACTTCGAGATCCTCCAGAACCTCATCGCTCTCCTCCTCGACCAGCTCGGCAACGAAATCGGGGGCAACCTCGCCGACCTCCTCGGTGACATCCTCTCGGCGCCGGTCGGCGAACTCAACAATCTCCTCAACGAGAAGATCGAGAAGACCAAGCCCACCCTTGTCCGCATCACCGAGGTCCTCGACCAAATCGCCGCCGTCGTCGGCCAGGTGCGCGGCGCCACCGAGGCCGCCGGGGCCATCACCAACGAGATTGAGAGCATCGTCTCCACGGCGGGCACTATCATCGACGACCTTACCGACGCCATCGCCGACGCTATCGAGACCTACCTCAAACAGATTGCTCCAGAGCCGTCGCAGTTCCTTGAATACACCGCCGCGGAAGTGAAGGAACACCTGCGCCAGGAAGCACACGATCTCATCGCCGCCTCCGAGATTATCGCCGAGATCCAACTCGTCCTCCGCCAGCACCTCTACGATCTCGAAACGCGCATGCGTGAGGGCATCGACACCGCTTTCGCCGCCGTCAACCGCACCGTGCGCGATCTCTTCGGTGAGTTTCTCGCCGAGATCGACAACGAGATCAACGGGCTCCTCGGCGACGTCGGCGGCGTCCTCGGCGCGGCGCAGTTCGACGGCTACGCCCATATCAACGGTGACGCCCTGCGCCTCCTGCGTATCGACGCCGCCATGCAGTTCAAGCTGCCCGACGATTTTGAATTCAAGGGCTTTTTCCAGATCAAGCAGCTTGAATCAGACGGCACCGGCTCGTGCAGTCTCGGCACCCCGGCAAACCCCGCCAATGAAGTCACGGCGGGCGCGCTCGGCATCCCCGTGCGCTGGCTCGACAGCAAGATCGAGATGGATATCGAGGGCAAATTCACCTTCTCGAACAAGCCGCTCGGCATGGGCGGCCGTATCGAGATGACCGACGGCGAGATCAGTTTCCAGGCCTTCAAAATCACCGCCTTCGGCGCGGCCATGTCCTTCGGCGCGTCCGAAAATTACCTCGCCGCCAAGCTCGGCATGCAGTTCCAGGACTACAAGATGGCGGGCGGCATTTTCTTCGGCCGCACCTGCACCATCGATCCACTGCGCATGGTCAACGAAGATGTCGCCGATGTCCTCGGTACCCCCAATCCCACCTTCTCCGGCGGCTACATCTACGGCGAAGTGTGGCTGCCCATCTCCGAAATGCTCGGCATACCCTCCACCTGCATGTTCCGCATCAGCGCGGGGGTGGGCGCCGGTGCCTTCTTCTTCCTCGAGGGGCCGACCTACGGCGGGCAGATGTTTCTCGGCGTCTCCGGCGAGGCGCTCTGCGTCGTCTCCATCACCGGCGAAGTCTCCCTCGTGGGCGTGATGGAGGGCACCGATCTCCGCTTCCAAGGCCGCGGCACCATCTCCGGCGAGGTGGGGCCATGCCCGCTCTGTATCAAGTTCAAGAAAACCGCCAAGGTGAAGTTCCAGAACAAGTCATGGAACGTCAGCCTCTGATCCGCCGCCCCCTCCACTTCCCGAACACACCATTCCGCGCCATGAACGCATCCGCCATCCGATTCGCCTCCCTCCTCGCCGCCGCCGCGCTCCTCGCACCGGCGCCGTGCGCCCGCGCCCAGGCCGACGCCGAAGACCTCCTCTTCGCCGCCGGCACTTCCACCGCCCCGGAAGACGGCATGTCGTGGGTCTTTATCACGTGGTGGGCGGGCGAATTCGTTCCCGACCTCGATCCCTACGCCGTGTATTTGAAAACCGGTGACGCCGACAGCACGGACACCTACTCCCTCGCCGGGATCGCCCGCCCGCGCACCGATCCCTTCACCATCCAAGTCCTCCTCACACAGGCCGCCGCCCTCGGCGACGACCTTGGCGCCCTCGAGACCAATATCGACGGCCTCTTCGACAAGCTCGTCCCCCTCGACGACCTCACCCTCGCGCAGAAGATCGCCGCCGTCGTCTACGCCGCGCCCACCACACCCGAAACCGCCGAGAGCCTCTTCCTCCTCAGCCGCCGCCACCCCGCCATGGCACTCGCCTCCGGGCGCGCCTTCGCCCTGCCCCTCCCCGCCGGGCAGATTTACACATTTGAAGTCCGAGCCTGCCCGCCGGGCACGCCCGTCGACGCCGCCGCCTGCGACACCGTCGTGGGCCGTGTCACCCTCACCCCCGGCGACTACCTCGTCCTTCCGCCGCCGGGCCCCGCCGTCAACATCCCGTTTGCCGACACCTCCGGCGCACGCGACTCGCGCGGCGACCTCAACGCACCCCTGCGCTGGGCCACGCCTCCGGATCTCCGCCTCCTCAGCCTCCACAATTTCGGGCACAATATCTACCGTATCGACGCCGACTTCGCCGAGGCGCAGGGCTTCCACCTCAATCCACCGGCACCCGGCGACCTGCCGGGCCTACTCTCCGGTAATCCGGATGAAGTCCGGCGCATCAACCGCCTCCCCGTCCTCGCCGCCGAGTTGCTTACGCTCGCCGAAGCCGCCGACGCCACGCACAAGCCGGAACTGCGGTTCTTTGTCGACGACAATGACAAATACTTCTCCGACAATCCTTCCTTCGAAGACGGCGACAGCTTTTACTACTACATCACCGCGCGCGATCTCCTCGGCCGCGACGGCGAACTCTCCGACGGCACGCTCGTCGTGATTTGCTCCATCTTTCCGCCCGCCGCACCGATGAACGTGCAGGTGACAAACGACTACAGCTACGACGTCCCCACCCGCACGCAAACCCAGATCTTCCGCGTCACATGGCCGTCCGTACCCACCGGCGACGGCGAGCCGGAAATCTCGGGCTACTGGGTCTACCGGTGGCACAGCATCGAAGAAATGCTCAAAAACGAGGGCTTCCCCATGTTTCCGGCGGGTCCCGGCGTGGGCGGGCGCATCGCCACAGTCGGACCCAACGTCACGAGTATCACCGACACCGCGCCGGGGTACCCGAGCATCACCTACACGCGCGGCCCGAACCTCGAGGACGATCCCGTCGTCAACCAGACACAGGCAGGAGTGACATGGTGGTACACCGTGCGCGCCATCGACGACAGCGTCTGCGGCGGCAACCTGTCCCCCCACAGCGGCCCCGCTTTCGGCGTCCTGCGCGACCGCGTCGGACCCAAGGGACCGGGCGGTTTCGTGCGCAAATTCTGCCGCCCCCTCGTCCTGCGCGAGCGCGACCGCCGCGAGTACCTTGAGACCAACGACTTCAAGCCAGACGTCATCCAGTACCAGCTCGGCATTTTCCGCGATTCTACGGAAATTGACACCGTCGAGGTCTACCACCCGCCGCTCTCCGGCCCGGAGAGCCTGGTCCATGTCGCACATTTCACCGGACGCGCCGACGACCCCGCCACCGTGAAGGCCGACCTCTACTGGCCGCACTCCACACCGGCCCATGTCATCCTCATCGCCACCACGCGCAAGGGCGAACGCTCCGAACCGACGTCCGTCCCGCTCACCATGCAGCCCGGCTCAACTACCATCGAAGTCGTCACGCTCGACGCCACCTTCGACCGCGAACCGCGCGAGTGTCCCCGCCACCAGACGGTCGACCCCCTCACGGGCAATATCAACCCGCTGGATATATTCATCGACCTCACGCCCACGACGCAGGAATGGAAGGTCTACCGGCGGGTCGACAACGGCCCGCTCACGCTCCTCCAGCAGGGCCTCGCTTCCTTCGACGATGTACCCACCGTCATCCTGCAGGACGAAGACCTGCCCCTCAACGGCGGGCGCGTGTGCTACTTCGCGCAGCTCTTCGACCAACACGGGAATCCGAGCCCTATGGTGCCCATCGACTGTGTCGAGGTCGGTCCGCGCATCGACCCGCCCACGCCCATGCTCGCTCCCGTCGTCTCCCTCGGCGAATCCGGTGAGGGTGCTACCGCGCGCATCGAATGGTTCTGCCCGCCGCACGGTGTCGAGCGCTTCGAATTCTGGGTCGCCGAGGACGACATGATCACCGAGACCCACCTCACCGACGAGTGGCGCCTGAACATGCCGCCGCCCCCCTCCAACGATCCCCTCTTTGCCGTGCGCCACGCTCTCATCGACGGAATGGACGTCCTTTTCTACTCCTTCCTTACCCGCCGTATCGGCCCCATGCTCCCCGACGCCCCGGAATACGCCGTCACACTCGACGACGGCTTCAAGCCCGGCGCGAAATACCGCGTGCGCGTGCGCGCCGTCACAGCTAACGGCGCCGTCGGCGCATGGAGCAACGAAGAGGTCTACCAATGGGCACCGAAGCCTGAAATTCCCTTCGCGCCCGACGACTGCGAACTACCGTGGCCCGCCCTCTCCGGCCTGCCCGTCTTCGATGAGTTCATACTCTTTCCGCTCAACGCTCCCGTCGAAGTCGGACTTAAGGCCTTCATGCACCCTGTGAATCACTTCGGCGTCCGTGCCTACACCGGGGGCGCGGTCCGCGTCGGCGTCGTCGGCATGGCGCGCGAGGACGCTGAGTGGGTGACCGAGCGCCTTCCCCGCGGCAATGACAGTATCGGTGAGTTTCCCGGCGAAACCCCGATCTTCTACCTTCCCGCCAGCGTAAACCCCTCGCTTATGTTCTACCGGCGCGTCGAGGGAACCTCCCTCGTACCTTTTGCCCTCTACCGCTACCAAGTGCCCAACGGCGAGTGGGCCGAAGTCTCCGGCGATATCTACCAAGTCACGCCCCTCATCGAAAACATCGCCACCCGCATCGGCACCCTGCCCAACATTGGCAACGTCCTCGAGGTTCACGATCCCTATTTCTTCCTCGTCCCGGCGGAAGCACCGACGGGAAATCCGGAACTCTACTTCCACCTCTTCGTGAAGGACACCCAACCGGTCACCAAAGGCGCCGACTACCGGTACCTACTCGTCCGCTACGCCCCCAACGGCGAAGTCGCCGGTGCCCAACGCCTCGGCCCCGTCTCCGCCCCATGACCCCTCCCTCTTCCAGTTCGTACCCAAGTATCCACGGAGCAACGCCACCGTCGACCCGACTTAAAGCCGGTGTGCCGCAAAAAGACCCAATGAATAACAATCCCAAGCGCTTC
>JAFIGH010000011.1 GCA_020831525.1 Opitutales bacterium | reverse complement strand
ACCCTCGTTCCCGCCGCCTGCCAAACCGCATAGACAGTGAAGTTTCATGGAAGGACGCGGAGGAAGCAGAGGCTCGCCAACAGCACCCGAATCAAAATCTTCGCGTCCTTCGCGTTCTTGAGCGAAGCCTGTCCGCCGAAGCCTTGGCGAAGGCCGGGCGGGCGGTGGGAAGAATGCGGCTGGACGGCATTCCAACCGTTTTTTGAACCGCGAAGGACGCAAAGAGCGCAAAGGCTCACCAACCGCAATGGTGCTATTCAACCACTGATGGACACCGATGAAAGTATCGTATTGTTCGCGCTGAATGAAGGCGGTTGGCGAGAAAACATCGGTGTGAATCAGTGTGGATCAGTGGTTCAAAGGAATGCGGTGGAGAGGTATCCGTGTTGCTCGTGATGGAGTCCGTGGTTGAAAGACTGCGCTGGAAGGAAGGTTTCGGGACCACGGAACGGAATACGCGGAAGGCTGTGCAACGGGAATTCCGCATTGCCAAGACGAAGGTCAGGCCGTCCAACCGCATGCATCGGCTGAAGCCGACGGTCCCGCTGTCCAACCGGATTTCCGCGGCGGAAGCGCGCGGCTCCTGTAATTCGCCCCTTCGTCAGGACTTCCGCGCGGCTTCGCCGGCCTTTTCTTCGCTCTCCTGCTCTTCCGCGTCCTCGGGAACAGTGTAGTACTTCGAGGCGTATTTCGCGTAGTGGTAGTACTTCGTCCCGAGCTGCTTGCTCTTGCGCTTCGAGAGCTGGTTGAAGATGATGCCCGCGACGAGGGTTCCCGACTGTTCGAGTTGGCGGACAACGCTGCGCACGACGCTGCGCGGATGCTTGTTCGGATGAACAACGAGGACGAATTTGTCGCAGAACTCGGCGAAGCAGAGGGCGTCCGAGAACACGCCCGCGGGCGGCGTGTCGATGATGACAACGTCATAGACCGTCTTGAGGTAGTCCATGAGGCGGACAAAGGTCTCGGATTGGATGATTTCCGTCGGCTCGTTGGTGTAGCCGCCCGCCGGAATGAAATCGAGGTTGTCGGCGAGGGGAATGAGACCGAGGTTGGAGAAATTGATCTCGTCGTCGTCGGATTCGTGTTCGTTGTACCACTTGATGACGCCGCGGGCATTGTCCACGCCGAATTGCTTGTGCAGGGTGGGGCGGCGCAAGTCGCCGTCGATGACGAGAACGCGGTGGTGGTGGCGGCAGAAGGTGGAGGCGAGATTGCTCGTCACGAAGCTCTTGCCCTCGCAGGGAATGAGGCTGGAGACGACATAGGTGTGACGGTCGTCGCTGCCCTTTTGAATGAGCAGCTGGCTGTAGATGGCGCGGAACTGTTCAAGCGCAACAGGATTTGTCTTGTCGATAACAAGGCGGCCGAGGTCCTTGTGCTTCCGCCGCGAAAAGCGGTGGACGACGCCGAGAAACACCTTGCCGATATACGACTCCACCTCGTGCGAAGTCTTCAGACGTCCGCGCAGGACGCCGTAGCCGACGGGAACGGAGAGGGTGAGAAGGAGAAAGATGCCGAGTGCGGTCGGGACGATTTTGGAGGTGTCTGGGCTAAACGGACTCCCCGGGCGGAAAGCGGGATCCACGATGCGCATATTCGTGTTGGCCATTTGGCTGGAGATAATAGCCTCGTTCAGGCGTTGGTGTACCTGCTGGAACATTTGCTGGTCCGCCGCGAGTTTGCGTCGAAGGACATTGTAGTCAATGGCGGCCTGGTCCAATTCAAGTGCGTCGCGCTCCGCTTCAGCCAGCGCCCGTTTCAGCGTTTCGACCTTTTGTTTCTGGGACGCGTATTGCTCGCGCAGGCTGCTCACGGCAAAGGCGACGCCGTCCTGCAGTTGGCGGTTGGCCACTTCAAGGGCGGTTTTGTTCGCCACCATACTCGGATGGCGCGCTCCGTAACGCAGGCTCAGCAGGTCGCGCTCCGCCTCAAGGCGGCGCTTTTCTTCGACCCGTTGCGCGACATTGCCGTGCTGGGCAATAAACGGCAGACGGACGGGGTCTCCGTCGGCGGCGATCAGCTCGTCGAGCTGGCGGACACGGGTTTCATAGTCGAGCAGTTCGACGTTGGCCGTGTTGAGCGAACCGCTCACGGTTTTGAGCCGTTCGAGGACGAGATTCTGGCTTTCTTCGAGTGAAATCAGATCACGGTCCTTGCGGTAGCGCTGCAGCGCGAGTTCCCCGCGTTCGACGCGCAGGCGGTGCTCCTCGGACTGGGAGCGGAGGAAGCGGATGGCAGAGTCACTGCCTTCGCGTCCCCGGCTCGAAAGTTCGCGGTCGAATTCCTGCGTGAAGCGGTTGGCCAGCAACTGCGCGGCCTCCGGATTGCGGTGATGGAATTCGACGGCGAAAATATTGGCGTTGAGTTGCCGTATGTTGTTCGCTCCGGCGATAACGCCATGGACACTCGGTTCGGGGTTCTCTTCGTCGCGGTAGTCCGCGATGATGAGTTCGCGCTCGTCGGAGGAAAGGGACTGGATGACTTTGTTGCGGAAGGTGCTGCTGCGCAGGTCGGCCATATGGCTGCGGAGGATGGTGTCCGGTGCGCGGCGGATGCTCGTGTCGCGCACTTCCTCGATGTTGAGGACGCGGTCCTGCGTGATTTCGAAAAGTACAGTGGCGCTTGAACGGTAGAGCGGGATCGCTTGGTAGGCGTTGTAGGTCCAAGCACCCGCGGCGATGACGCCGAGGACGGCGCCAAGGTACCAGTACTCGCGGATCATCCCGAGGTAGTCCTGCCATGTGAGTTTCCATGAGGCCGTCGAGACGGGTGTCGCGGGTGTTGTTCGGCCGGGACGGGCGCGTTCGTTTCCGTTATTGTCGGGTGTTTTCATGATCTGGCGTGCTTTGAGTGGATTCGGCGATAGGCGGAGATGCGTCCGGACGGGATCTTTTAACTGCGGGCAGCAAAGTCGCTTAGAAGAACCTTGTGGGAACAAAAATACGGTCATCGGGGAAGATTCGCACCTCCGTTTCGCCCCTTCCGCGCATGAGGCGGTCGACGTCCACGGTGAAATTCTCTTCCGAACCATCGGGCTGGGTCCGTGTCACGCGAACGTTGCCGCGCCGCGCCAAATCGGTGAAGGAACCTGCGAGCGAGAGCGCCTGGAGGACGTCGAGACTCGTCGCGTCGAGGGGAAAGTCTTTCACCCCCGGATTCGTGACCTCGCCGAAGATATAGAACTGCCGGGGCGAGTAGCCCGTGACACGTACTGAAATGTGCGGGGAAACAAGAATTTGCTCGTTGATGAAGGTTTCGCGGAGGGCGCGCTCCGCTTCGCGCAGCGTCAGCCCTTCCAGGCGCAGCGGACCGGCGAGCGGGATCATTACTTTGCCGTCCGAGTCGATTGCCTGGGCAAACGAAAGATCCCCCTCGCCGAACACGATAACCTGCACGGAGTCTTTTGCCCGGAGTTTGTAGTTGTCCGGCACGGCCAAGGACGCCCCCGGGGTTTCCTCGGCTCCGAGACTGACGGTGAGGAGGAGGAGAACGGCGACAAGCGCGGCACTGATTTTTCGTTGAAGTTTCATGGATCGTCCGGTGTTTCGATTTTCGCTGGTAACCTTTACGGGTGAGGCGCGCCTTTGCAAGTCCAAATACGCGATTTATCTACAAACGCATGGGAAGTATCCTGTATTTACGTAGGTGAAACCCCTTTGTCGTGTCGCCGCCTTCGTCCGTCTGCAAGATTACCGGCAAACGGAGCGCGCAGCGCCATGAAGTGCGGCGGGCACCGCCGCCTTTGCGGTTGGTCGGCCGTCCATTGCGCGGCGAAGGCGTGTGCGGGCCTTTTTTGAAAGTCCGGGGATTGCACGCTTGCAAGGGCGGAAGAGGGCGTGCCGTCCCGTCACGCTTCCTGCCGACGTATCTCTCCACGGTTCATGCGAGCCGTCTCTTCGCGCTTTCTTTACCAGAAACATCGGTGATGGATTCACGGAACCGTTGGGCTGTAAAAGGAGTGTGAAAAGGAAAAAGCCTATGGTTTTGGTTTTGTTGTGGGTGCTTTGCTTTCGTTCTAGTGGGGTAAATCATCTAACCCATCCAAAACAGCGAATATGATCATCCACACCCGCATTCCGCGTCGCCTCCTTCTCGCAAGCCTTGGCGTTTCCTGCCTCGGCCTCCTCTCTTTCGGTCCCGGACGTCCCGGGACCGAAGAGAAAACGCCTGAAACCGTCGTGGCCATGGAAACATCCGCCGAGTTGCCGCTTCGTCCGGCGGAGTCCGCCGGTCGTCCCGTCAATGACGTGACAGACGAAGTGTTCGCACCGGAAGGTCTCCTTGATCTCTACCGTGTCGAAGACCTGCTCGCCGAGAGCATCCGTGTTTCCCCGATGTGGGAAGCCGACGTGACGGCGATCCTCGACTACCGTGTGCGCGCCACCGCGCCGGGCACTTTTGATGTGGACATCGTTTTCGAGGCCTCGGACCACGCCATGCCCGTTCGCATGGCAACGAGGGTGACACGTTCGGCCTCGGGTGACGCCGACATAAGCTGGCAGGGTGCTTTCAATGCGGGCGAGGCCCTTGTGCAGGCGTCTCCGGAGGACCTTGACGCGGCGACCGCCGGTTATGAGGTGCTTGGTTACCTTGAGGAGATTGAACTTGCGCGCATCGCGCTGCCGTCCATTGCCATTGATGAGACCGACGGAATGGTCGCCGGATTTTCCGTTGCCGCAGGGGTGCGTGAGGCGCGGATGCACGACCTCGTGTTTCCCGCGGGACATCCGAACGATCCGAACTATCCCGGCCAAAGCCATCTGCAGAAGGTGGACCCGGAGTTTGCGTGGTCGCTCATGCCGGAGGGTGCGCTCACACCGTCGGGCCGCCGCATCGTCCTTGCTGTGGTGGACAACGGGCAGGACATCGACAATCCGGATTTGAACGTATGGACCAACCCGGGCGAAGTGTTGGACGGGACCGACACGGACGGAAACGGACGGGTCGACGATTTGTGGGGCTGGAACTGGGCATCGCATTCCAATTTTGTGAACGGCAAGTCGTCGCATGGAACCCAGGTTGCCCGCATTGCCGGTGCGATTACCGACAACGGGATCGGGGGCGCGAGTCCGGCGGGCAATGCGGCGGTGATGGCAGTGGTCTATGCCAATGACGGCGCCGGCGACATCTTCGCGGCGCTGAACTCGGTGGCGTATGCCTTCCGCAACGGTGCCCAGGTGATCAACTGCTCGTTTGTCGGCGGTGGCGGCGGTTTTTGGGATGACGTCGCCCGCGTCGCTGCGCAAAACAACGCCCTCATCGTCGCAGCGGCGGGCAACAGCAACCGGGATATCGCCGTGCACGGCGGCTTTTTTCCGGCCCAGTCGTCCGAGCCCAATATCGTCTCGGTGGGTGCCTCCACGCTCTCGGACGGGAAAACGAACTCTTCGAACTTCAGCAAAACCCACGTGGACCTCTTTGCTCCGGGCAGTGCCACATCATGGAGCACCCCTCTGGTGTCCTCGGCGGCGGCGCTCCTTTTCGCTCTGCGCGACGACATGACCTGGCAGGAGGTCAAGGATTTGCTCCTTGCGGGCGTCGACAAATCCCCCGCGCTCGCGGACCGGTGTGTGACCGGCGGCCGCCTCAACGTTTCCAACTCGGTGGCGCTCGGGCTCGGCGTGGACCGCGACGGTTTCGTGCCCGAACCCGAACCCGAACCCGAACCCGAACCTGCGCCCAACCCGGAAGAAGACGACGGCTTGCTTCCGCATGTGGCAATGGTGCGCTGGGTGCAGACCGACGACCTATTGATCGGCGTCAACGGCGAAAATGCGCCGAACGAAGGCCTCGCACAGCTGGTCGACGACAAAGCGACGACGAAGTGGCTTTCCTTCTCGAACAAGGCCGTATTTGAACTGGAGTTCGCCGACGGTCTTGAAGTGGCCGGTGTGGTGCTCGTCAGCGGTAACGACCACCCGCAGCGCGATCCGAGTTTGCTGGAGTTTATTTCCCATGAGACTGGAGAGAAGATCACAGTGCCGGTTCCCGCCTTCGGAAGCCGACGTCAGGCGATCGAGATTTCCATCGATCCGCCTTTGCAGGGTTCCAAGTGGCGCCTCGTCATGCACAACACCAGTGGATCGGTCATCCAGTTGTCCGAAATGACGTTCCTCTACGCGGAGGCACCGGAACCGGCACCGGAGGCGCAGATCGCTTCGCTCGTCGCGAACGGCACGACGGAGGCATCTCTTTCCGTGGGCCTTTCGGGCACCGCCGACCGGATAGCGGTGGAGTTCCGCGCGGGCGACGAAGCTTTCGCGCCCTTGACGGACTTCGCGACCGACGGCGCCGGCGAGGAGACAGTCGTTGTCGAAGGACTCCTTGCCGGAACCGAGTACACTTTCCGCGTCCGCGCGGGCCTCGGAGAGACATGGGGAGAGTGGAGCGCCAATGCCTCGCTCGTCATGCCCGAACCTGCGCCGGTGCCGGATCCTGAGCCCGAGGCCGGCGAAGACGACGGCCTTGAGCCCGTGCCTATGGTCCGTTGGATCGAGACGCCGGATTTTGTGATCGGTGTTGACGGCGAGAACGCTTCGAAAGGCGAAGGCCTTGCCCAGCTCGTCGACGAAAGCGTGACCTCCAAATGGCTTTCTTTCTCGTCCGAGGCTGTTTTCGAGTTCGAGTTCAATGAAGGCAGAGTCCCCGTCGCCGTTGTCCTCACGAGCGGCAATGATCGTCCGGAGCGGGATCCCGCGCGGCTGGAGTTTATCTCGCATGAAACATTGGAGAGCGTCGTTGTGGAGGTTCCCGCGTTCACCGCCCGGCGGCAGACGGTTGAAGTCGATATCAGGACGGCTTTGGAGGGACCGCACTGGCGCATGATCGCACACAACCACAGCGGCGACATCATCCAGTTGTCGGAATTGTCTTTCGTCTACCGCGCGACAGGCGACAGCGGCCTGCAGGCATGGCTTGCAAGCGAGGGGTATCCTGCGGACGTTGATCCGCGCACGCCCTGCCCGCGGTGGAATGGAATTCCCCTCGGATTGGTGTATGCGTTCGGGCTCTATGCCGGCGACGACACCCAGACCGAAGGCACCCTTTCCACCTTGTCGTCGGGCGGCAGTGGAAAAGCGCGTCTACCGGGTATCGAAGCCACTGCGTCCGGGGCGGAGAACGAATACGTCTTCTGGCGGAACCGCATGGCGCCCGGGGTGATCCTCCGCCTCGAAGGCAGCACGAACTTGAGTGACTGGACGACGCTCGCCGAAATCGGGGGCGGGTTGCCGACGCCGGATCACGAATCGCTGCGCATTGAAGACCGTGGCAACGGGTTGGAGCGGATTTCGTGGACTTTTTCCGCCCACGACGGCAACGTGCGGTTCTTCCGTGTCAACGCCGTTCTGGTGGAGTAGTCCATTGATTTGGAGGCGGCGCACTTGGGTTGTGCGCAGCGTGAAAAAAAGAAAGGCCGCCCTGTACGGGGCGGCCTTTGCTGTAACTTCAGATGCTGTACGGGAGCAATATGCTTTACTTCGCCGCGGACCTGCGCCGCCGGTAGGCGATGAGGCCGAGAAGTGCGCCCACGCCGAGGAGTCCGATCAACGCCGGCTCGGGAACAGGTGATATCTGCCCGCTGAGGATGAAGAAACCGTCGTCCCAGTCCTTCAGGCGGGGATACAGATCGTCGAGAGCGAGGATATAGACGCTCTGCCCCCCGAAGTCGCCTTCTACCAGCTCGAAGATCCGCCAGTAGCGCGGGTCTCCCTGATACAGGGGCTGGACTGCAGGCGCGTTTTGGTGGATAACTTCCGCATAAACGCCGAACGCGTTGGGATCAACCCCGACATTGAAGGCCTTGGCCACGGGCGGATTGTCGTCGTAGGGTGCTGTGAGGTTGTTTGTGAACTGGACAGCGACCGTCTTGTTGCCTGTGAAACCCGGGATTGCCGTGTCATAGTCTTCAAGCCCGACGGTGTTCTTTGCCGCGGCTTCAAAACCGAAGAAGCCGAAGTTGACGGTCGGGGCCGTGCTGACGAAGGCCGGGAAGTTGTCCACGACCTGGAATGTGAGGTTATTGGCCTTTGCGGTGTTCGTATTACCCCCGATAAACCCGGTCTTGATCGATACATCACCCGCGTCGAAGAAGCTTCCGCCGGCGAGGTTGCCGTCGTAGCCGAAGCTGAACTGTGTGTATTTCACATTCGGGTCGAAGCCGATGTCCGCGCCGGGCACGACAAGCGGTGCAACGGCTTTGTTGAGACCGTCGACGAAGACAGAGAATACGTTTGTATTGTCCGCCGTGATGTCGGAATTGAAGGATACTTGTGCGAAGAGCCCACCCGAGCCTGCCGCGAGGGCCGTGAGGGCGGCGATTGTTGTTTTCATACTGTGGATTGCCTTTTGTTGCTTGGTATAGCTGGAAAAATTCCAGCTATACGAAGGAAATCCTCGCAGAAACCACGTGAAATACAAGAGAAATCTACGTGATTAGCGAATGATTTTAGTGGGGTTTAATGCTTATTGTAGAGCAGTTCATTTTCCTCGGAAACCTCCTCGGCCAGTGCTCGTATCGCGGACTTTCTTCGATGTTGAAGGCGCGGTCCTGCTCGTCGGGTTGCAGGGTTGTAAAAAAAATATGAAAGTGAAACCGTCGGCATATTGATGTTTGGTTTGGGTGCCTTTACTCCCATTGCGTTGGGCCGAAGTAGACTGAATTCAAAGCATCTTATAACTTGGAAAATCACACCCGAACCATCTTCTGCCGGTCTTTTGCGGTCCTCGGCCTTCTTGGCCTTGGACTGTTCCTTTTCCGACCGGACAGCACGCCAACCGAATCGCCGCGGGCCGACGTGCCCTCCGCAGCCTCGGACTTTCCGGTCTTCCCGCCGGTCCCTCCCGGGGGGGCGGCACCCGCTCCGCCGGAGTCATCCGCCGCCGCGGCACCGGAACACGCGGCGGGCGAGCTTCTTGCCGACCCCGGCCTTGAAGAGATTTTGGCCGAGGGTATCCGCCAGTCGCCCATGCGGAGCGCTGAGGTGACGAGGATTCTCGATCATCGTGTTGTGCGCGAAGGCCGGAGCACCTATGCGGTGGACGTTGTTTTCGAAACGGCGGGTTACGCCATGCCGGTTCGCATGGCAACGAGAGTGACGCGAGTGGCCTCGGGTGATACCTATATAAGCTGGCAGGGTGCTTTTAATGCGGGAGAGGCCCTCGTTCAGGCACCTCCGGAGGACCTTGCCGCGGCGACCGCCGGTTATGAGGTGCTCGGCTACCTCGAGGAGATTGAACTCGCGCGCGTCGCTCTGCCGTCCATTGCCATCGAAGAGACCGACGGAATGGTCGCCGGATTTTCCGTTGCCGCAGGGGTGCGTGCGGCGCGGATGCACGACCTCGTGTTTCCCGCGGGACATCCGAACGATCCAAACTATCCCGGCCAAAGCCATCTGCAGAAAGTGGACCCCGAGCGTGCATGGTCGCTCATGCCGGACGGCGCGCTGACGCCCTCGGGCCGCCGCATCGTCCTTGCCGTGGTGGACAACGGGCAGGATATCGACAATCCGGATTTGAATGTATGGACCAACCCGGGCGAAGTGTTGGACGGGACCGACACGGACGGAAACGGACGGGTCGACGATCTGTGGGGCTGGAACTGGGCATCGCATTCCAATTTTGTGAACAGCAAGTCGTCGCACGGAACGCGGGTTGCCCGCATCGCCGGTGCGATCACCGACAACGGGATCGGGGGCGCGAGTCCTGCGGGCAACGCGGCGGTGATGGCGGTGGTCTACGCGAATGACGGAGCGGGCGAAATCTTTGCGGCGCTCAACTCGGTGGCGTATGCTTTCCGCAACGGTGCCCACGTGATCAACTGCTCGTTTGTCGGCGGCGGCGGAGCTCTCTGGGACGATGTCGCACGCGTGGCGGCACAGAATAACGCCCTTATCGTCGCAGCGGCGGGGAACAGCAACCGGGATATTGCCGGGCACGGCGGCTTTTACCCGGCGCAGTCGTCCGAGCCGAACATTATCTCGGTGGGTGCCTCCACGTTCTCGGATAGAAAAACGAACTCTTCAAACTTCAGCAAGACCCACGTGGATCTCTTCGCCCCGGGCAGTGCGACGTCGTGGAGCACCCCTCTGGTGTCGTCGTCAGCCGCCCTGCTCTTTGCCCTGCGCGACGACATGACTTGGCAGGAGGTGAAAGAATTGCTTCTCGCTGGGGTCGACCCGTCCCCCGCCCTGGCCGACCGGTGTGTGACCGGCGGCCGCCTCAACGTGTCCAATTCGGTGGCGCTTGGCCTCGGCGTCGACAGCGACGGTTACACTCCCGCGCCTGAACCCGGGCCCAACGCCGTTGAAGACGACGGCCTCGGGCTCGTGGATATAGTCCGCTGGATCGAGACGGCCGATTTCGCGATTGGTGTTGACGGAGAGAACGCTTCGCGCGGCGAAGGCCTCGCCCAGCTCGCCGACGGAAGCACAACTTCCAAATGGCTCTCCTATTCGTCCGAGGCTGTATTTGAGTTAGAGTTCAAGGAAGGCAGAGTCCCTGTTGCCGTTGTCCTTACCAGTGGCAACGATCATCCGCAGCGCGATCCCGCGCGGCTGGAGTTCATCTCGCACAAAACATTGGCAAGTGTCAGTGTGGACGTTCCCGAATTCACCGACCGGCGGCAGACCATGAAGGTCGATGTCGGAACGGCACTCGAGGGACGGCGCTGGCGCATGATCGCCCGAAACCGCAGCGGCGATGTCATTCAGCTGTCTGAACTGGCGTTTGTCTTTCGTGCGGATACCAACGGCGACCTGCGCGACTGGCTTGTAAGCGAAGGATACCCGGCCGACACCGATCCGCGCACGCGCTCCCCGCGTTGGAACGGGATTCCCCTTGGACTGGTCTATGCGTTCGGGCTCAATTCTGGGCAGGACACCGAAAGGGACAGTGCCTTTGCTGCGACGGCGTCATCGGTCGGCGACGGGAAACCGCGTTTACCGGAAATCAATGCCTCGGTGTTCCAAGATGGATTGGAGTACGTCTTCTGGCGGAACAGCTCGGCGCCCGGCGTAATCCTTCGCCTCGAAGGCAGCACGAACCTGCGTGACTGGACGGCGCTGGCCGAATTTGGGCGTGGAGTGCCGGCGCCGGATCACGGATCTCTGCGCATCGAAGACCGTGGAAACGGACTGGAGCGGATTTTCTGGAGTTTTTCGGTAGGCGACGAGGTCCGGTTTTTTCGAGTCAACGCCGTTCTGGAAGAGTAGAAAAAGTGTATTTCTCGACCGGGGACTTTTCGAAGGTCTCTCATCCAAGTCCGTACAGTCGGCGTCATTGGATCCGGCCTTGATGACTGAGGCTGGTCCGCTTGCCGAAGAGGTGGCGACCGCGCGCGGCGGCAAGCAGAAGTAACACGGCTACACCAATAAAACCGACGGCGGCGGGTTCAGGAACCGGTGAAATGGTTTGGGCGGAGAGGACGAATAACGCGGAGATTCCATCGTTGTTTGCGGGATCGTAACGGAGCGACAGAACGTAAACACCCTGTCCGCCGAAGCTGTCGTCAACCAACTCAAAGATTCGCCAGTGGTCCGGATTTCCTTGGTATATAGCTTCCGGGCCGCCGGGCGCATGCTCCGTCTGCGCATAGACGGCAAACGGCCCGCCGGAATCACCGGGACCGAAGACCTTCGAAGCAGGGGCGCTGTCAAAGGCAGCCGTGCCGATATTGAATGCGGACAGTCCGTTCGTTCCGACCGGCGAAATGCCGGAATCAAAACCGGTAAGTCCGACCGTCACAGGCAGTGAGCCGGTAAACCCGGCAAGCCCAAAGTGGAAGGAGCTGAGTCCTGCGTCCGGTAAAAAGGCCGGAAAACCCCGCACGGCTTTGAATGTGAGGTTGAACGGCATTCCAGTGAGCGTTTCCTCGCCGGTCGCGCCGGTCCGGAGTTCGACGTCCGTGCCGTCAAGAAAGGTACCACCGGCAAGGCTTTCCGCATAACCAAAGCTGAACTGTGTCGCCGCCGGTCCGAAAGACGGATTCTCCGGCGAGAGAAACGGTGCCACCGCTTTGCTGAGCGCATCGACAAAGACCGTGAAAATATTGTCGGGAACTCCAGAAATGTCTTCAAGCAATTGCAACTGTGCACTTCCGGGCACCGCTGCCGCCACTATCACAGCCAGAGCAAGGGAAGTCGGTTTCATTTGTATGAACACACCGCACTGCGGCAGAGCCGTCTGCGCAGCAACGGAATCTGCCCTTGTTCTTGGTGCTTCTGCGTGACTTTGCAACACTGAATGCGGGAAATACGTATAAGTAGGGCAAAAAAAAAGACCGCCCTTGGGGCGGTCTTGAAAGCTAACAGCTGGTTGTGCCGGTTTCGGCCTGCTTATTTTGCAGCGTTCTTGCGGCGGCGGTAGGCAATGAAGCCGAGGAGTGCGCCGACACCGGCCAAGCCGATGAGGGATGGTTCCGGAACCGGCGAGATTTGGCCCGCGAGGACGAAGAACCCGTCATCCCAGTCCTTCAGGCGGGGATAGAGGTCGTCCAGCGCGAGGATGTAGACGTTCTGACCGCCGAAGTCGCCATCGGTCAGTTCGAAGATGCGCCAGTAGCGCGGATCACCTTGAAACAGCGGTTGGTCGGCGGGAGCTTGAGGGTGGTCCACCTCAGCATAAACGCCGAACGCGTTCGGGTTGGCACCGACGGTGTAAGCGTGGGAGATCGGGGGCTTATCATCGTAAGCGCCCCCGGGATCCCCCTCCGGCGAGGTGTCAGTCCATTCGAACGAGACCGTCAGGTTGCCGAAGGTCATCGTGTCCGGATCGTAGTCGGCCAATCCCGTGGTGTTGAACGCCGCCGCCTCAAATCCGAAGAAGCCGAAGTTGAAAGACTCGATTGCGCTCACAAAGGCGGGGAAATTGGTTACCGCTTGGAAGGTGAGGTTGGTCGCTTTACCGGTGTTCGTGTTGTCGCCGATGAAGCCGGTGTTAATTTGCACGTTGGCGGCATCGAGGAAGCTTCCGCCCGCGAGGCTGCCGTCATACCCGAATGTGAATTGGGTGTAGGCGGCGTTCGGGTCGGAGCCGATGTCATTTTGAGGGACTTCCAGTGATCCAGCGGATTTGGTCAATCCGTCGACAAACACCGAGAAGATATTGCTGGAATCCCCGGAAATGTCGTCGGCGAAGTTGACTTGAGCGAACAGTCCTCCGGTGCTGAGCGCGAAGGCTGTGAAGGCAGCGATTTGTTTTTTCATGATATTGTTTTTTGAGATGGAACTGCGGTCTAGTAACCGAATTACGGTGGACAATATTCGGGAGCCCAAAGTGTTTTGCAAGCGAAAAATGCCGAATAAGCGTATTTTTTCTGTAGGCAATATTACCTATGGATGGCCGTGGAGGTTTACGCGCGCCTCGCGGAAGGCAAGCGTTTTCAGTTTGGGCGAATCGCAACCGGGGCAACCGAGGCGCTTGAATGTGCTTGGCAAAGGAGAAGCGGGCCGTGCATGCTCGCGCCATGAAATCCCGAAGAGTTCGGCGCAGGAAACTGATCATTGCGGCGGTCGGCATGGTTCTCGTGGCGGTCTTGGCCGCATGGTTCTTGGCGGAGCCGGTGGTTTCGATGGTGAGGAACCACCGCGCCGACACGCTTTATGCGGCGTCTGTCGAGGCGCACGAGGCGGGTGACTACCGAGAGGCCTTTGAAAAGGCGGTGGCAGCGGACGGCCTGCGGCCGGACGACCCGGCGATCATCCGGCAGGCGTCGCGCGCCGCTCTGGATTACGGTCATGTGTCGACGCCGCAGTGGTGGGGGCGGGTCCTCACGCTGCGTGAGGTTGATGTGGATTCGACGCTTCGATTCACACGCGGATTGATCGACGGGCGGGCCTATGCGGATGCGCAGCGCTTTGTCGAGCGGATGACAGCACAGGAACCGGACAACCCGGAGGTTGCGTTGCTGCGGGTGCAATTGTTGCGGCACTATCGCCGGATTGACGAGGCGCGGAGGATTGCCGAGCGGTTTATTGCCGCGGAGACCGCCACCCCGGAGCTGGAGTTTGAGTATGTTTCGCTTTTGCTCTCTTCCCGTGAGCCGGAGGATCGGAGGGCCGGTGCGGAACGTCTCCGCCAGCTCGTCGAGCGCGAGGGCGGGACGGGGCGGGCGGCTATGCGCCGGATTGTCCTCGCCTCGGAAATCGAAGCGGAGTATCGCCGGGAGGTGGCGCGGCGGCTGCTGGAGGCACCGGAGAACGACCGGCGCGACCGGCTACTCGCCCGCGCCGTGCAATTGCGGCACGGCTGGGTCGAGTGGAAGGCGATGGAGGCGGACGTGATCGCGGAGTTCGACATGGACGAGCGACTCGACAAGCATGAGTTTATGGCGTGGCTCAACGGTATGGGCCTCGAACATGTCGTGCGCGACCGGTTTGTTCCGGAGGATTTCATGGAGGACGGTGACGGACTGAGCCTTGTCCTTGAAGCGATGCTGGACGGAGAACCGGCGGACCTCCGGCAGGTGGAAGAATTTACTTTTCGGCCGATGGACGCCCTTCCCCTGCCTCCCCACGAGGTATTTCTTCAGCGCGCGCGCGCGCAGGCGGCTCTCGACCGGATAGACGAGGCACGATCAACGGTAATGCGGGCGATTGATGCCGCCGATCTCGCCGATTTCGAACCTATTGAACGCTACTTGCTCGGCATGCGGGAGTGGGAACCGCTGAAGCGGATGTACAACCGCTTGCTCGAGTCGGGACGCACCGAGGCCATGGGGCAGCGCCGCCTCCTCACCGCTTACTACGAATTGGGTGAGGAAGCGGATCTCATGCGGGTTTTGAGGGAGGTAACTGTGAATCCCGAACGTGACTCTCCTACAGTCCTCGGTTTTGTCAGTTATCTCCGCATTCTTCACGATGTCGACGCGGCGGCGGGTCGGCGGGTCCTTGAGTCTCTTGTCGGTGATTACGGGACCGTCATCGAGTTTCGGTACTTGCTCGCGCTTGCCTACAGGATGGGTGGGTACGAGGAATTTGCGCGCGCGCTGGTCGAGGAAATGCCGGTCCTCGATTACGAGCTGCCACGGTATGTCCGCATGGCGCGCTTTGTCCTCCGCTCTGCTGCCCCAAGCGGCGGCGAGGGCGGTATTTCGTGGGAGCGCGAGGAGGAGCGTCTGCTCCAGGCGAATCTGCTGCCGAAGGAAAGGCAGTTGCTAGAGATGGCACGCCGGGCGATGTAAGTCCTGCGATCTTTTGCCTAGTCTGCGCGACCGCTGTTGTCGTCAAGCGGTTGCACCTTTACGATTTCCTCAAGGAGAGAAACGAGGGAGCGGCGGGCGCTGGCCTTGGAGTCCGCGTTGGTCATGCCGACGAGGAGGATCTTGCGGTAATAGTCGCGCCGCCCGCGCAGGGCGAGGTCGGTTTGGTTGGCCCATGTAATGGTCTCCATTCGGAGCGGATCGAGGCCCATGTTGCGGCGCTCCCAGACGGTCCAGAAGACATCCATTTCTTCGCGTGTACCGGTACCCGGATCAGGGAGGAGAAACTTAAAGTGATTCATCGTGAGCTGGAGTCCGTTACGCTCGAAGCGCACGGGCTCGTGTTCGGCGACGAGGCGGGCGCCGATCGCTGTCATGCAAACGGTCGGCTGGTGTCCATACGAGGTGACGGCGCGCATGCGGTTCTCGCCGGTGTAGCCGTAAAAATAGAGGTCGATGTACTCACCCCGGGGAAGAATCCCGTGGATGCGTTCTCCGTAGTCGAAGGTGAGGATTTCCTTGATCTGATCGGAGATGTCGGCAAAGCGGTAGTTCAGTCGGTCCCGCTCCGGCCACTGCACCGTCCACGTGTATTGCGGGCGCTCCCGTTCTTCGTGATAAAGGAACCATGCCTCTTTCCCCGCGAAAACGGTTGCTGCCGTCAGTGCCCAGACCGCTGCGCCGACGTACCACACGCGCGCATGCGCAGGTGATTCCGGGGCCGGACCCACCGACTCCTTCCCGGCGGAAGCCCCTTCGGGCGGGCCCGCGCCGCGGGGACGAATCCACTCGCAAAGACCGTACAACAAAGCGATGCAGCCTCCGAAAGTCAGGATGCCGATCCAATCGTGCAACCGGTCGTACCATGCCGTGCCCCCGTGCACGACGACGAGGGTGAGGGTGATCGAGCGGGTGGTGTTGAAAAACATAATGGCGACGAAGGCCGCCGCGAAGAGCAGCGGGCGCCGTGTCCACGGCATGCGGAAATAGTCGCTCAGAAAGAGCGTAATCATCCCCAGCACCTGGAGTGAGCGGATGCCGCTGCAGGCGTCGTCGACCCCGACGCTGCTGCCATTCACGACGACAAGGTTTCCGCGGACCTCGGCCGTGTACCCGGACGCCTGGAGCAGAAAGACGGTCGCTTCCACGACTTGGCGGGTGAGCAGTTGAATGATCTCCGTCTCGATGCGCCACGGTATGGGGATCATGGTCAGGCAAAAGACGGCCGGAAACGCAAAGTGGCGGAGTGTGCGAAGACCTCCGATCATGTAGAGCGTGGCCATGCCCAAGAGCAATACGAGGCCCGCCTGCAGGATCAACGGTGCGCGCCAAAAGGGATTCACCTCGTTGAGCAGTTGGAACGGCAGCAGGGCGACGATCAGGAGGGCTCCGGCTGCGACGATACATCCCTGAATGCGCCGGGGCGGGGGAGCGGGCGCGGGTTGGTCGGCCATGCGCCGGACAAACAGGTAGGCGGCGAGGAAGGGCACGAACCAACCGTAATTGTAATAGGATTCACCGCCCCAGTGCAGACGCACCTGCGATAGGACGACCAGCGCCGCGAGGACGGTCGCTCCGACAAGAAACCGCACCGGGGAAAGGAGGTTTGCGGGCAGATCTCCTTGGATCGAGCCCGCGGCATCGAGTGTTGGCTTACCGTCGGCCATCCAGATCGGCGATCAGCCCTTGTTCAGCCGGTAGAAGGCGTGTTTTGTCGATGTTCGCCACAATACTTGAGGCGAGCGCGTTGCGGTTGTTTGCCGCGAGAATCTTGGCGTAAATCGCCTGGCTCTGTGAACCTTCCGCAGTCATGTCGATTCGTGTGTCCTCAGCGATGCCGAGCGCTTCCCGCTCCCGACCGGTCCGCAGCAATCCAAGTGCGTAGGTGAGCCGGAACGTCGCCTCGTCGGGATTGTCCCGGACAAGACCGCGCATCCGGTCGACCCAATCCTCCGATGCGTCATCAATGAGGAAACTCAGGTAAGCCGCATTGTTGATATCCGGAGCCGAGGCACCGCTTCGTTCCGCGAGAGCGCGGGCGACACGAATGGAATCGCCGATTTCGTCCCGCTGGAGCGAAAGGGCGAGAAAAGCACGGTGCTCTTCAATGGAAAGTCCGCCGCCGTCGAGAAAGATCCGGCGGTAGGCGCGGTGGGAACGATTGAGATCGCCTTCGCGGCCGCCGATGGCGGCGAGTCGTCGAAGGGCGAAAAACTGGCCTCTCGCAAGGGCATGCTCATAGGCGATCTCCCAGTGGCGCCATGCCGCGTCGGGTGATTCACCGCGGAACGCCAGTTCGGCCTCGAGGATGTGCCGTGTGCCTCTTGCGACCTCATCGCCGTGACGCTCCAGTTCGGTGCGCAGTTGCTCGGTTTCTCCGAGGTCGAGGAGCGCGTCGAGCCGGATGCCGAGGATGATCCGACGGTCCGGGGCGTCCTCGACATCACGTGTGATCCGCTCGATGATGCGGGACTCGCCCCGCTCCCGCAGCCACAGGACGAGCGTCCCGAGGGCATTCTCCTTGTACCGCTCGACGGCTTCGCCGAGAACGCGGTCCGCCTGAACCGGACGCAGGTCTATGAGGAGTGAGTAGCCGCGCAGTTGCAAAGCGGGCGAAGCGAGAGGATGATCGAGAAGGAGGCGCGCAAGCTCACTGGTTTCGGAGTGGACAAGGTCCGGGCGGTTGTAGAAAAGTGCGGCTTCCGTGATGAGGACGAGCGCGGGGTCGGAGGGATGGGAGCGCTGCAGGGAGGCGAGGCGTTCGAGGCCATCCGCTGTCCGGCCTTGGAGCATCGCAAGGTAGGCGGACAGCGCCTGGTACTCAGCGCCTTCGCGGTCCAGTCCCTCAAAATGGGCGAGAGCCCGCTCGGCTGCGTCGGTTGCACCTTCCTTCAGGGCCATGAAGGCGAAGGAGAGGCGGTCCCGGACGGTGAGGTCCTCGCCGCGCATCAGAACTCGGCCCAAGTCAAGTGCGAAGCTTACGTCGAATCGTTCGAAGCGACCGATCAAGCGACGGATCACCTCGATTCGTCCTTCCAGTGCGTCGGGGAAATCCGGGTGGTTGCGGAATCGCTCGAGATAGGGTGCGATCTCCGCTTCGGGCAGCGGAATATGATTGAGGGCACCGATGGAAATGAGGGCGTCCATCGCCGCCGCGTCCGACCCTTCGCTGACGCGGTGGAGGATGTCCTTCGCACGCACGATTTTTGCCGGATCGCCCGTGAACGAGAGCGACCGCGCGAAACGCACCTCGTCGACTGGATCGGGAGTGGTCCGAAGGAAGGCGTTTTCATAGAACATAATCGCTTCGGCGTGGTTGCCGGTCGCGTGGTTGAACCGTCCCGCGAGGAGGAATGCCCGGGGATCTCCCGCATCGAGGCGCAGCGATTCTTCAAGCAAACGGCGGGCCGCCTCGGTTTCGCCTGCTTCGACCGCCGCTTCCGTTAAGTCAAGCAGACCGTCGCTCTCGCGGTCGTCGCGCCGCAAGGCGAGGCGGAAGAATTCGTCAAAATGAGTCGGCGAGACACCCAGCGCGAGTTTCGCCGCTCCCACGGTGGTGGCAAAATCTCCGCCGCCGCGCGCGAGGAGCGCCTCCAGTTCGCGGACCGCCCGCTCTGTTTCACCGTCCGCCGCATGTCTTGTGATCGTCCGGAGGTTGTCCCCATCCTCCCTTTGGATAATGAGGTAGAGCACCGCGGCACCGACGAGCAGCACCACCGCCCCGACGGGGAAGAAGAGGTATGGTTTCTTCATGAATCTTATGGATCTAAACAGAGTGAGCCTATTTCCCGTGAATCATCACGGAAACTCAGGATTGATGTAAACTAAATTCAGGCCCCCGTTGCGCACTGCGGACAATACGGGAGGAAGGGATCCGGAGACTGTCCTTCTGGTTTTGCCGTAGGTGCGGAAGCGAGGTATTTACTAATTCGGTATGGGGCCGCGTTCAAGGGTTGAATTTCCCTTCCGCGTTGTCACGCTGGCAATGGATTGTGAACATTGGGGTTGACTATGTCATTGAAGTCGAATTTTCGAAAGCTACGGCGTGCCGCCGATCAAATCGTGCGGCGACGCTCTGTTGCCGCAGAGTGCCTAGGTGCGGGCGGGCGGGATGCTCCGGCGTTGGCCTTCGTGCACATCCCCAAATGCGCGGGCACGGCGTTGATCGCCGCGCTCAAGGCGGGTCTTGGCGGCGTTGCCTGCCGCTCCATGGACCACCGGCGCACCTTCCGTGCTCTGCGGGCGCAGCGGTCTGAATGGGAGACCGACGCGTGGATGCTTCAGTGGATCGGCCATCGGCAAGCACTCTTCTATGCGTGGCTCTCGGAGAAAGTTCCGTTCGTGTACGGTCATATGCCCGTTTCCGCACGCACATTGGACGCCCATGGTGCCGGATACCGCTTTTTCACGGTGCTGCGCGACCCCGTTGAGCGATTTATCTCCAACTACGTCTACGATAAGACCGGTCCCGGAGAGCGGATTCCGGATGTTCTGCCTACGGGGAAGGCGAACCCCCGCGCTGAACTGGAGTGCTTTCTTGAAACGCCGGAGGCCCGGTGGATGGCTCTCGAACAGGTGCTCATGCTCGCCGGACTCGACGACTGCGGCGGATTCGAGCCGGAGGATGCCGCGCAACGAGCGGTCGCCAACCTGGAGAAATTCTCGCTGATTGGATTTACGCATGATATGAAGGCGTTCGAGAGACGCTTCGCGGAGACCTTCGGGGTGTCTATTGCGATGGAGTCGCGCAATACAACGGCTGACTGGATACGGAAAAAGGATGCCCGGGCCGATTACTACAGCGCCTTTGACGACACGGTGCGTGCGCGGGTCAATGCGCTTTGCGCCTGCGAATACCGTGTCTATGAAGAGGCATTGCGTTGCTATGCGGGCGCGGACGGCGGCGGAAAGTAGGCACGGAGCGCTGGAAATTCGTTATTGCCGGACGAAAGGGAATCCCCGAAAAACTTGTCCGCATGAGCATACGAGCACGCTTGCTGGCGCGGAATTTCAGTCGTCTATACGGCTTGCCGACGAACTCTCCCGTTGAATCCGAGGTTGGCGAACCAGCCCTGAAGACCGGTTTGGATACTGGGGAGAAGGACGACGGAACCGGCATTTTAATGGACACGTTTACGGTTGCCATTGCCGTGGGGAGGGCGGTCTTCACACTTGGTCCTGACCATCCTTGCAATCCGGTGAATGGTTCCGTCTTCCGCGTGCAGCAGGAGCCGACGATGCTCCGCAAGCAAGCCGGACAGTCGACCATCGTTGGATTTTCGGCTGAGCGTTCGAAGCTGAGCCTTCATCGATTGATCCCATGCCTCACAAATTGACACTAGGCCGTCTTGTACTTCTCGCGCGCAGGGACTGGACCCGTGGCTGGAGGGCGGTTTACCATGACTATTGGACGGCCCGGAAAGTACTGCGCTGGCGCCCGGCCGCGGCGGACAAACCTCCGGAGAAGGTCTCAGTCCATGTCCTGACGGGCGAGTACGATTGGCGCTACGCAGCGTGGATGCTGGCCAGCTGGTTTCACTTCACGGAGCGCAACTGGCCAGTTTTCATCCATGACGACGGAAGCCTGCCTCCCGAGGCGGTCTTTCTCTACGCAACGATACTGCCGGAGGCAACCGTTATCACCCGCGCACGGTCCGACGCGGAGGTCGACGCCGCGTTGGAGGGGCGTCCACTCTGTATCAAGGGCCGTCATTTCTATAATCCCTCGCTAAAGTTTTTCGATACCCGGCACTATGCGCCGCACGACCGGCTGATCATCCTCGACAGCGACGTTCTCTTTTTCCAAAGGCCCTCCTTGCTTTTGGACTGGGTGGACGGCCGGTCCGGCGGCTTTATGTTCATGCATGATGTTGCCGACGCTTCCGCGCTCGACAAGGAAACCGTGCGGCGGACACTCGGCATGGACTTGATGGAGTGTGTCAACAGCGGGATGTGTTTTTTGCCGAAGAGCTTGATCGACCTTGATTTCACGGAGCGCTGCCTCGCGGAAACGGAACTGCTGCAGACGACGCGGTGGACATTCGAGCAGACGCTCTTCGCCCTTTGTGCGAGCCGTAACGCGGACGGTCGACTGCTGCCGAAGACATACGAACTCACACTCAACCCGGCGATGCGACCGGATTCCGTTGCACGCCACTACGTCGGCCGTGTGCGGCAGTTGATTTACTCGGAAGGTATCCGGAGGCTTCGGCGCGACCTGCTGCAATGAGGGCCGCCCGCGATGACTGAAACCCAGTGCATAGCTATATGTTAAAACCTTATTACTTTATTCGGAATTTCCTCTTTCTTGTGAGCCGGGCCCTCGGACTTGCCGTTCCGTTTGGCCGGAAGCGCATGGCATTGGTCTTTTCGCTGATTTTGGCGCAGGGGGTATTCCAAGTCATCGGGGTTGCCTCGATTTTTCCATTTCTCGCGCTGGCGTCGAATCCCGAACGGATGACGGACCATCGTGTGGCCGAGATCATCCGCGTCGTCCTCCCGAATCTTGATGCGCGTGGATTGCTTCTCGTCGCGGGGATCGGGGCGGTCGCCGTTCTTCTTTTGTCGAACGCCATAAATATGGCGAGCGAGTTCGGGCGCACTCGATACTCCCTCAGTCTCGGGCAGTGGCTTCGCGTCCGTCTTATGATTCGCGTCTCCCGGCGGAATTACGCCTATTTTCTACAGACGAATCCGAGTATCCTCATGAAGAAGGTCGGCGGCGATGTGAGCGGATTTATCTCCGGAGTCTTTCTGCCGCTCCTTGATGTTTTTGTGAGGATCATCTGTATTTCCCTGCTCCTTCTTCTGCTGCTTGCCGTGGATCCGGTTATCGCCGTCGGTGCCATCGTGGTGTTCGGCAGCTTCTATCTCAGCTTGTTGGTTCTATTAAAAGCGACAACGCGACGGATCAGCACCGAACTGAAAGGATTGCACCGCGGCGCGAGCAAGGCACTGTACCAGTTCCTTTCCGGTATTAAGGTCGTGACGATTCACGACCAAAGCGAATATTTCATCGGAGCTTACGACCGGATCACAAAACGCACGGCAAAAATTGCCACGATTATTCCCGTAATCTCCAACCTGCCGCGTTACCTCATTGAACCCGTTGCCTTCGGCGGGCTCGTTATTGTTGTCATGGTCCTCTCCCTGCAAGGACGCGATATGCAGGAACTGATTCCGGTGCTCGGTGTGATGGCCTTCGCCGGTTACCGGCTTCTGCCCGCACTACAGTTTCTCTACGGCGGCCTCACTGGTATCATGACACAAAAACATACCATGGAGGAGGTTTATGACGAGCTTTCCGGACCGGAGCCCGCGCCGCTTCCGCGCAAAGTCGAACCGCTTCACTTCCGACACGCACTTGAGCTGAACAACGTGCGGTTCACTTACGAAAAGGGCGGGCCGCCGGTCCTCGACGGAGTCTCGTTCAAACTGGAAAAGGGGAAATCGCTCGGTGTCGTGGGAAGCACCGGATCAGGGAAGTCTACCCTTATCGATTTGATTATGGGATTGCATTGGCCTACAAACGGGCGCATGCTTCTCGACGGCAAAGTCCTTGGTCCCGCGGACATCAGAAGTTGGCGGCGGATTATCGGCTACGTCCCGCAGGATATTTTCCTTCTCGACGAGACCATTGCGGCGAATATCGCCTTCGGTATTCCGGTAGAGGCGGTTGACACCACGCGGTTGCGGGAAGCCGCGCAGTCGGCGCAGATCCTCGGCTTTATCGAAAACGAACTTCCGGCGGGTTTTGAGACTACCGTGGGCGACCGCGGGGTACGCTTAAGCGGCGGCCAGCGCCAGCGCATCGGGCTCGCGCGTGCGCTCTACCTCCGTCCGGAGGTACTCGTCCTCGACGAGGCGACCAGCGCTCTCGACAACGAGACGGAGGCCGCGTTGATGCGGTCTGTTGAGTCCATAGGCGGGCAGGTAACGAAGATAATGGTGGCCCACCGCCTTTCGACGGTTCGACGTTGTGACGAGATCATATTCCTCGAACGTGGTGTAATTCGGGCACGGGGTCCTTACGACACGCTTGTTGCCACAGACGAGCGTTTTCAGGAACTCGTGCGGGATCATTGAGGGTATGGAGTGCGATTCGAAGAGCCATGAGTAACGTGCATAGCGACAGCGGTATTTTGCGTGTGCGAATCGCTCCGGATTGGAGGGGTATAAATCCCTATCAGCAACTCTTGGCAGAGAACGTGGAGCTCGTCGGCGGAAGGGTTTCGTTTGCTTCCGAATACCGGCGGGGATTTCCGTTGTGGCGCGACTATCGTGCCTGCAGTCCGCGGCCCGATGTCCTTCACCTGCACTGGCTTTCAAATTATATCCGCTTCGAGGATCGAACTCGGAAATGGCTGTACGGACAGAAGTTGGTATTTGACCTGGGCCTCTTGCGCCGTGAGGGCGTGGGTTTGGTCTGGACGATCCACAACGCGGTTGCCCATGAAGCCCGCCATCCTTTTTTGGAGCGGAGCTTGCAAAAGCGGGTCGCCCGCAGGGTCGACCGGGTTGTCCTGCACTCGGACAGCGCCCGGGACGAAGTGGCTGGGTTTTACGCCCTTGACCCCGATTCGATTCGGGTCATCCCGCATGGCCACTATCGATCCCTCTACGCACCCGCCGCAAACCGGGAGTACGCACGGCGGGAACTGAACCTGACATCGGCCCGGAGAGTATTCTTGTTTTTCGGACTCCTGCGCCCGTACAAGGGATTGGAGGCTTTGCTGGAGGCGTGGAAGACTTTTTCTGTTCAACCCGGGGCGGTCGGGTGTCATTTGATTATAGCCGGAAAGGCCCCGGATCCGCAATATGCCGACCAACTTCGGCGATGTGCCGAAGGCGTGGAACGGGTTCAGCTGAGAGTTGGATTTGTTCCCGACGAAAAGATCCCCACTTATTTTGGCGCTGCGGACATCGCAGTTCTTCCATTTCAGCGGATCCTGACGTCTGGCAGCCTCCTTCTCGCGATGGGCTATGGTACTCCGGTTGTGGCGCCACGGATTGCGCTTGTCGATGAGTTGCTTGGTCCGGACAACCCGCTGACCTACGATCCCTCCCTTCGTGGTGGCCTTCTTGCTGCACTGAAAGCCGCTGCGGACTCTAGCGATCTTGCCCGGTTGCGCGCACGTACATTGGAAAAGCTCGAGAATTTTTCATGGGACCACATTGCGCGCAAGACCTTGGCCACCTATCGCGAAGCTGCGGCCTGCGCCGCTCTTCGGCATTCCTGAAGAAAGTTCACCTCTGTCCCAGGAAATCCCTCCCATGACGCGTTATTGGCCATTGCACCGCGAGCCTGAGCCGGGCGTTGTGAGCGAAGCGGCTGACTTGGTTCGTCACTCCCCTCCGGCCGTTCGTAAAATCGAGGGTTTGGATTTCATCCGTGCTTTTGCCGCAGTGAATGTGACCCTGTTTCATCTTACGGGAGTCTACGGGACTTCATTTGGTTTCAAGGATACTGTCTACTTTCAAGTCCATGCCTCAATCGGTATACCTCTCTTCTTTGTTTTGACCGGATACCTCATTCCTCCGGCATTTGCGCGGTCGACGCCTCCCGCGATCATCGAGAAACGATACGTGAGGCTGCTTCCCGCTTTGTTCGTGTGCAGCCTTCTCACAGTCGCAACGCTCCTGCTTTTCCCCTTTCCCGAACGGTACCCGACTCCATCGATTTTCACCTGGATCGTGAATCTGACGATGCTTCCCAAGATGGTGGGCGTCGAATTTCTGGATGGGCAGTATTGGAGCCTCCAAGCGCAAATGTGCTTTCTTCTCTTTTTGTGCCTGTGCGCTCTGATGAGGCTACGGGACTATCTTGTGATTGTGGTGAACATTTTGCTGGTCTACGCAATGGTGCTATACGGATTCGGTCTTCATTTGGTGGTATACGATCTACCGCAAATATCCAAGATCCTGATTAATAATTTCCTAACCTTGTTTCAGCTTCCGTACCTAAGGTTTTTTGCTGTTGGAATCTTTATCTACTGCCTTCACCGAAAGCGGCTCACGCCGTCGGTCTACCTTATGATTTTGCTTACCATTTTTCATGAGGTTGTGATTCCGCGAAACGGCGTATTGCTGTTTGCAGTCACGGGAGCTATCGTTGCCGCGCACATATTCTGGACGCCGTTTTATGCAAAATGGCGTATTGTCCGTTTCTTCGCAAATATCAGCTATTCACTCTTTCTTCTGCACCTCGCCATCGGATGGATCGCCATCCGGGAGCTTGAGTCGATTGGTATCAATTCAAACGCCGTGCTTGCGATTGCCCTGACCGGGTTGGTCGGTTTGTCTGCACTCGTGCACTATTATTTTGAAATGCCGCTCTACCGTTTTCTTCGAAGGCACCGGTATTTTAAGGATAAATCTCCCAGTCCGGTATGACCGGACTGGGTCAATCTTTGGAAGCTGCGGCGATTTCATCGTCCAGCCCTTTGTGCCGCAGATGCTCGTGGATTTCCTCGAGGTTGCTGATGTCGTCGGAGAGATTCGGGGACGTCGTCTTTTGGAGATGGGATTTGGTTCCTTCTCTTTCGAGTCCGAGAAAGTCCGTTACTTTGCCAACGGTATCACCGTGTCGTCCGGCATCCAGAAGATCCCGTTCATAGATGACCTCCAGATAGGCACAGTTCTGAAGGATGGCGGACTCCATTTTGAAGAACCGAAGCCGATTCCGAACACACGTTTCGACTTCGCGCGGATCCAGTCTCACAGCGGCCTTGGATTTGCCTTCCGAGTCACTCCGTATGTGCCACAACTTACGATCACGGGCGAGGAGGGGGGATACTGCGAGCCGCAGGACATTTAGTCGACGAAGGTATATCATTTTCCAGCCTTTCGAGAGAAGGCGGTCGATGAAAAGTTCAGGCCGCTTTATACGTTGATCCTCGGTTAGTTGGTAGATCTTAACGTGGAAGCCGAAAAAAGGTGCGGTGCTTCGGCTCGCACAACCATTCACGTGCGCCATTGGAAAAAGTTTGCGGTGGAACAATATCTCGTCGCGGAAATCAATCTTGCTGTGGGCGCCGAGCAGGGTGCCCAAAAGAGTGCTGCCGCTTCGGCCTTGTCCGAATATAAAGAATCCTTGAACATCGCTACATACCCTCGGCCACTTTAGGATGCTGTCCCGATAAACGGCGGATTGAATCCGAAGGCCGCCGAGCATGACTTTGCACAGGTGTCCGGTAGACTGTGGAGAGCTTGAAGGTTCGAGCATGGAATCGTAAGCGTGAATGGGAAATTTGGAATTTGTATGCGGCGGGCTTGTTGACGCAACCTCTATTCTGTCTTTCGAGTATTGAGATGATTCTTGCCGGTCCCGGCTTCTATCCGATCTGGAATAAATTTCTTGTGCCTCCGGCAATGGATTCATTTTTTGAGGAATGGACAGTATCCCGCGAACGGAGCACCGCGAGACCAAATCAGTTCAGTGCCGATGGGGCGTGGTCGGAACGCACAGGATCGCGCAGAATTTTGTGCGTGCTCTCATGCGAGTTCCCGGCGCAAAGCTTGCGGGAATTTGTTCCCGCTCGCGGGAAAAGGGGCAAGCTTTCTTGCGGAGCGTGGATGGAGCCGAGTGTGTGGTCTATAGCACTTTGGACGAGCTTTGTTCGAGTTCGGGAATCGATGCCGTATATATTGCTTCACCGACGAAGTTGCACAAGGATCATTGTATCGCTGCACTGGAAGGGGGTAAGGCCGTTCTGTGCGAAAAGCCCTTAGCTGCCTCGGGAGCGGAAGCCAGAGAAATCGCCGCGGCGGCGCAGGCGGCGAACCGGTTTTGCATGGAGGCGATGTGGATGCGGTTCAGTCCCCTCATTCAGGAGGCGAAACGCATGGTTGAGGCCGGATCGCTTGGCGAGGTCCATTTCCTGCGGGCGGAGGCAGGCTATGCCAAGCAGGGAGAAATGCTGGACCGAGAGAGAAAACCGGGTGAGGGACGGGGCGCACTTTTAGCATTCGGTGTCTATGCCATATCGCTCGCGCACTATATTCTTGGAAAGCCCGACGCAATCAGCGGCGCGGTACTTCGAATCTCGGACGACGCGGGAGAGGACGCATTTTCGGCTTCGCTTCGGTATGGTCAGAATTGCCTGGCCGTTGTATCAGCCCACCAGACGGCCACACTATCGAATGAAGCCACGATTGTTGGCGAAGACGGTTTTATTGTTGTGGACTCGCCGTTTATCGGGCCGTCGCAAATGCGGGTTTTCTCTCCTCATTGGCGATCTCCCGCAAGGGGCAGGGTGCACCGGATGGTTCGGCAAGCTTTGGCGAGATTAATGCCCGCGCGATTTCCGCCCGCCAATGCGCTTTGCGCCGAGGCTGACGCCGGCTTGCGCGGCGAAGCGCTTGAGCTGATGGAGTGTGTTTCGGACGGCAGGACGCAGAGCGACGTCATGCCGCTTGAAGCGAGCATCGAAATTCTGGATATGATTGATGCAATCCGCGGTTCTGCGCGAGTTTAGCGGATTGGCGGCAGCGGGGTGATATCAAGCGAGGGGTTCGATTGGATCGAACGAAGACGATATCTTTTGTTTTGCGGTCTCGGGGGCCGGGTTCTGCAGGGCGTTGATCAACTCCACAATGTGAAATCCTAAATCCGCGGAGAGGCGGTGCGTCCGGCCTTGCTGAATCGCCTCCGCCATTTCAGCGAGCCCCCGGCAAAAATCGACAGGTTTGTGACTCGCCGTGTTGCGCGACTGTTCTTTGATCGCTTGCGGGATCTTTCGGTAAAGCGCCCACTCATGTGACGACCACAAGGTGAATGGAAGTAGTCGTTCGAGGCGGCGGCGTAGCCGGTTTACCCGGGGTTCGATACGTGCCTGCCATCCCGTCGCGGGAAGGTGCCGCAAATAGATTCCGCCATAGTCGTCCCGCAGGTTCTTCACAAACAAGACACCCTTATCTCCGACGATTGTGAGTGACTTGTCCAGCGGCGCGACAAGCCCGCATGTCGCACGCACCACGACGTTCTCGTCATAACGAAGGCATGCTGCGGTGAAATCAGGAGCCATGCCTTCGACTTCGATACCCTTGTCGGGGATGCAGCATGAGGCGAAAGCGGTGACTTCCCGAGCAGGACCGAAGATTCCCGCAAGCCATGTCAGAAAGTAGCCAGCGTGTTCGACCGTGCATCCGACTTCGAACTCGTCCTTGGCTGGCCATGGTATGCCAAATTCGTTGAGCCAGCCCCACGGTGTCATTTTTGGGGCGATCATGCCGTCGTCGAAATTTGCATAGACGACGCGGACGGTTCCGATGGTACCGTCACGGACCGCCTTTGCGAGGGTTTGGGCGGCGGGACTCAAGAAGCTGCAGGGCGCGGACGAGAGCCGAAGGTTTCGCTCTTTGGCAAGAAAGGCAAGGGAACGGGCTTCTTCAAGGTTCATGCCCAGCGGCTTTTCCGAATAGACGTGTTTCCCCGCTTCAAGGCTTTGGCGCGTCACTGCCGCATGGGAGCGGGGATTCGTCAGATTTACGACCGTCTCTACAGCCTCGTCGGCCAGTAACTCATTGAGGCTGGAATATTGCCGAGGGGGCGACTCCGGCCTCAATTTGGTGGCAAAGCGAGTGAATGCTTCCAGGCGGCCTGGGTCGCAGTCATACGCGCCCACCAGCTCAAGGTCGGAGTGATACTGTAGGTCGCGGGCGTATGCATCAGATACATACCCCGTCCCGGCGAAGGCAACTTTCATATTATGGTGTTTCCTATTGGTGGACTCAGCTCGTGATCGGAGTGGTGTTCGATTCGATGAGATTGAAGATCCAATCAAGGAGCCTGCCCTTGAATTCGTCGCGAAACGTCGGCGACGCGTTCGGCGGCGGCGAAGCCGAGGAGGCGGTAGGTTTTTTGGTAGGCGGGGGGAGCGGCATGGCCGGAGGGAACGAAGGCGGGGTCGGCGGCTCGGACTCTTTGCATGAGGACGCGGGCGGCGGGGCGGTTGTAGCGCCACATGCCGCGGGCGATTTCAAAGCGGGCTTGGTTGACGGCGCGCAGGCGCTCCGGGGTGAGGGCGCCGGTTTCGCGCAGGTGGTTTTCGAGGGCGTCTTCGATTTCGAGTCGCTTTTCGTGGACAAGCGGGACGTTGCGCTTGCACACGGTGCCGTCGCTCCACTGGCGGTAGACGGCCCCGGTTTCGGGGCAGTGGCGGAAACGTTTCCCGGCCGTGAGGAGACGCAGGTAGAGTTCGTGTTCCTGGCAGCAGGGCTGGTCGTCCTTCCATCCCCCGACGTCAAGGAGGGCCGATTTGCGCCAGAGGGGGCCGCCGGTCTGCGGCAGGTCCCAAGCCGCGAGGAGGATGGCGGGATCGTGGGGCGGGGGTATGGGGTCGGGCTCTTCGCGGACGCCTCCTGCTTCGTGCCACGCCATGATCACCGGGCTGTAGAGAACATCGACGGCGTCGTCCTTTTCGAGGTCGGCGACTTGGCGCTCGATTTTGTCCGGCTTGAGCCAGTCGTCGGCGTCGAGGTATTGCAGCCATTCGCCCTGCGCGAGTTCGAGGAGGCGGTTGCGCGTGGGATTGCCCCCGCGGTTGGGTCCGGTCTCCCAGCGGATGCGGCCGTCGAACCCGCGGAGGACCTCGACGCTGCCGTCCGTCGAGCCGTCGTCGACAACGATAACCTCGGTGTGCGGGTAGGTCTGCGCGAGGGCGCTCTCAATGGCCACGCCCACCCACTGGCGGGCGTTGTAGCAAGGAATGAGGATGCTGACGAGCGGACGGTCTTGCACGATGAAGAGAAGCTAGCGCGGCAGCCGCGGCGAGGTAAAGAGGAATGGTGGTTGGGGAGGGCGGAGGGCGGAGGACAGTCCGACGGTCCGACGGTCCGACGGTCCGACAGTCCGACGGTCCGACAGTCCGACGGTCCGACGGTTTGACGGTCCGGCAGTCCGGCAGTCCGACGGTCCGACAGTCCGACAGTCCGACGGTCCGACGGTCCGACAGTCCGGCAGTCCGGCAGTCCGAGGTGGTCGGATCACTTGTGATCCGAACCTCTACGGGGGGAAGCCGATTTTACGGGGTCGGCGAGTTGCCGTTGAGCACATCCTTGATCTGCTCGCAGCCGGAGATGACCCGGCAACGATACTTTCGGGATACCCGTTTTTAGAGCCCGAAGACATCCGCGCTTGCCTGGTTTATGCGTCAAAGCTGGCACGGCATGAACGGGTGGAGTTGCTCGCAATGTCCTGAACGGTTGCTTCCATCGATGCAATGGCGCGGATTTTGTTGGACACCTGTGTTTGGGGCGGTGCCTTGCAACTGCTCTCGGATGCGGGGCACAATGTTATTGATTCGGCTGTCCGGATTTCGGGTGTTGATGATATCTTCTGTCTTCGACCATCTTGTGGGGAGGTTTGCGGCAGAATTGAAGGGCGGTGCGCTGATTACCGCAGATCCGCTTCGCGTCCTTGAGCCTGCGGAGCTGGCGGGCGGTGGGAATATGCGGATGGACGGCTTTCCAGCGGTTTTTTTTACCACGGAGGGCGCAGAGAGCACAGAGGCTCGCCAACTGGATTTAAGGAACCACGGATTCCACGAATTATCACGGATATGGTGCTTGGCGAATCCGGCGTAAAGGTATCCGTGTTGCTTGTGGAATCCGTGGTTCAAAATTGCGGTGGAGCAACCGTAGCGCGGCCCCATCCTGGGGCCGTGTGCGGGTTCGTAGGCTGAAGCTTCAGCGAGGCACCGTCACCCGGCAAAAGGCGATTTCCGGAGAGGATTGGTCGTGCCAGTAAGCGAGGGCTCTCTCATGGTGGGGGTGGTTTTGGCTTCAGCCGTCGCTTGCGGATCCGGGGCAGCGCATGCAACCACAGGCATCGGCTGAAGCCGACGGTCCTTTCGGCGGCGGGCGGTCCGACGGTCCGACGGTCCTGATGGCGGATGGGTTGGAGCGCGCGGCTCCTGCACGACCATTTGTCGGCCTGCGAAGTTCCCGCCGGAGCCGCTTTACAGGAGCCGCGTTCTTTAGACGCGGTCAGCCCCGGAACCGCCGCGCTGGTCCGGGCGCTCCGGCGTGCTTTCGTCGTGCCGGGCAACCGCATCCCGCGGCTGAATAAGCGCGCGGCCCCCGGGCTCCCGCGCCGCTGTCAATAATTTTAATTCCGGGTCAATACATGCAAATCATTTAGCTATGGATTATCTATGACAACAAATTTAGTTCTGCTCTGGATTTTAACGGGGGGGGCGGGGATTGCCCGGTCGTTTGCGTTGGCAGTGGGGGTCGACGGAGGCTTGGCTCCGTTGCTACTCCGGGTTTCCGGGGCGCCAGCCGAGGACTTGCTCGATTTCATCGAGGTGGAAGAGGCTGCCGAGGGCGTCGAGGTCGCGTTTGTGCGGGACTCCGGGGAAGTAGCGGCGGGCGATTTCGCCGGGCCGGAGGCCGTGGAGGCGGCCGCGTGGATGGGCGGGCATGAAGCAGCGGTATCCGGCCGGGGCGCGCAGCAGGGCGGCCTCGGCGAGGGCGGCGGCGTCGTCGAAGGCAAGGAAGGAAAGGCCTTCGTCGGGACGGCTGTAGGCGGCTTTGTCCGGGTCCACCGATGTGCCGTTGCCGCGTTGGAAGATGTGTTCGATTCGTGCCCGCGAGATGAGCCATGGAAAGCGGAGGGCAACCGCATGGAGTTGGTGTGTGCGCGCATAAAAGGCGAGGGCATCTTCGCCCGCCTGCTTGCTGAGACCGTAGGTGTTGCCGGGGCAGGCCGGGATGGCGCCGTCGAGCGGCAGGTGGGGGAGGACGCTGGGGACGTCGTCGGCGAGGGTGCGTGTGCCCGAGACGGCCTGCACCGAACTGGCGAAAACGATCCGTCGGACGCCCGACTCCGCGGCGGCTTGGAATAGGTGGATATTGGCGGCCGTGTTGACGGTGTAGGTCGTTTGCGCGTCGGTGCGGTGCGCGTCGGGGATATTTCCGAGGTGAATGATGCCTTCCATGCCTTCGACGAGTGGGTAGGCGACTTCCCGCATAGTGAGGTCGGCAACGATGACGGGCACGGGCAGCGACGGATCGCGGGTGCGGTCGGTGGCGCGGACTTCGTGGCCCGCGTCGTGCAAACGGCGGCAGACGACGCTCCCGAGCCGTCCCGCCGCGCCGGTGACGAGAATTTTCATGGGGGGATTGCTGATGGCGAGGATGGTTAGGCGCGCGGACCGCACTCGACAAGCGCAACCTGCAAAGGATCGAGAGTCACGGGACCGTCAAAGCGTTTCCCCGAGAGGCGGTCGGTGCCTGCCTGCGCGAGTGCGACGGCGGCGGGTGCCTCGCTTATGTTGACGACACCGTATCCTGTGTGCGCTCCGTCCCGCGCCGCGCGGGGGACGACGATGACGGACGGGTCGCCGTCGGCGTCGGCCCGCACCCCGGCGTCTTCCATGAGTCTGCCGACAAGGCGCATATAGGTGTCGCGGCCGGTGAAGGTGCCGCAGGAGATGACGCGCCCTTTGCCGAACCGGTGGTCGATGACGGCGGGTTGCCCGTCGCCGTAACCGCCCTTGTAGCGGGCGAGGACCTCGGCGTCGTGCGGCTTGAAAGCTTCGCCCCAGATTTTGGGTTGTGCGGCGGGAAGGTCCGGTCCCTCTACGGTCGTGCGCTCCTCCATCCATTTGTGGGGAAAGCCGTGCAGGCTTTCGGCCCCCATGAGGTCTTCGAGGCCGCCGTAGGCACGGTCCTTCCAGAGGGTGTACTCTTCGGTGCGGGTGTGCACCATGGGGCCGAGGAAGAGGCGCCCGCCGCCCTCAACCCAGCGCCGCAGCTTGTCCGTCGTGCCCGCCTTCATGAAATGGAGGAGGGGGACGATGAGCACGCGGTAGGGTGAGAGGTCGGCGTCCTCCGCAATGACGTCGCGGTGGATGTGGTTTTCCACGAGGGGCAGGTGGAAGTCGTCGCGCCACAGTTTGTTGTAGACGACGCCGTCGTCGTGCGGATCGATGCTCAGGGCCCATGCCGTTTCGTTGCTGTAGAGCAGGGCGACCGCCGCAGGCGCGGGCGGATTGGCGCGCAGCCATTCTTCGTGCTCCGCCACCTCGCCGGTGAGGCGGCGGTGCGCGTCGACGCCCGGACGCCATGCGCCCGTCGCGGTGACGAGGGTGCCGTGGAGCATTTCCTGCCCCGCCCAGTGCTGCCGCCACTGCCAGTAGAGGATCATCGACCCTCCCATGAGCAGCGAAAGCCAACTGAAGGCGCGGATGCCGTCGCCGTGCATGTGGATGTTCCAGATTCGTCCGCCCGCGCTCCAGCTTGGCGCCGTCTCCAGCAGCCAATACGGCCGCGCTTTTTCCGCGCGCATGCGGTCAAAGGTGAAGAGCGTCCACGTGTAGTGGGCGAGGTCCTTGTAGCAACTCGTTCCAACGGCGTCGAGGACACGGTTGTGCTGGTACCAGTGCATGCCCGGGTTCTCCGTCATGTTGGAGGTGATCGGACGGTCGCTGTGTTCGCGGATGATCCGGCACTGCGCGTCGATGAACTCCGTCCATCCGTCGTTCTGGAAGCGCGCCTGCGCGATAAGAAGCGAGGGGTGGTGCCGCTCCGGCACCTCGATGCTGCCCACCCGGCTCTCCACCATCGGGATCTGCCCGAAATGATCATAGGCTTGGCTCCAGAAATGAAGGCCCCATGCCTCGTTGAGCGCTTCCACCGTGCCGAAGCGCTTTTCCAGCCATGCGTGGAAGAGCGCGCGGGTCTCTTCGCCGTAGTCCGAACCCGACATTTCGTTATCGATCTGCCATGAGTGGACGGCGGGGTGCGTGCCGAGGTTCTCTGCCATGGCGCGCACGATGCGCGCGCAGTGCCGCCGGTAGACGCGGCTGTGGTGGTTGTAGTGCTTGCGCTTGCCGTGGACCGCGCGCCGCCCGTCCGGGCCGGTGAGCAGGACCTCCGGATACTTTTCCGTGAGCCATGCGGGCGGCGCCGCTGTCGGCGTGCCGATCATCACGGCGATGCCCGCGCCGTGGCAGAGGTCGAGCACCTCGCGCGCCCAGTCGAAGTCAAAGACACCTTCCTTCGGCTCGAAACGCTTCCACGCAAACTCGAAGAGCCGCACAATGCGGAAGCCGAGGTCGCGCATGCGCGCGGTGTCCTTGGGCCACTCGGCCGGTTCCCACATTTCGGGGTACCAGCTCGCCCCGATCAGGATCGGTTCGTCGAGCGGAGAGGGGCGGGAGGCGGGTGCGCTTTCACGGGTCATGGCGTCACAGTTTACCCACCGCGCGCCCCCGCGTCTCTACCATGCTGCGGAGTGTGTGCGACGTTTTGCGACGGGGGTGATGGGGGTAAGTGCCTGAAAGCCCGATTACCTACTGCGGCGGTGGCGAATCGTCAGGAGTGCCGCGCAAACGGCCAGCAGAACAGTGAAGTGGGCGGGCTCGGGAATGGCCGGAAGGGAGTGCTCGTCAAGGAAAGCATTGATTTCGGAGGTGTAGTTGCCGAGGTAGGTAAAGCCTGTGGCATCTCCCGGCACACTGTCATCGGTTTCGTCCAAACCAAGGACATACCATGCGATACCCGCGAGGACTAGATTCCCCTCGCTCTCCACAAACAGCGGTGCGCCGGAGTCGCCGCGCTGGAGGACTGTTTCAAACTCGACCCAGTTGGCACTTGAAGAGTCGTTGTAGGTGGCTTCGATCGCGGTTCCGGTGTTGCCAGCCGCACTGAATGAGGATTGGAAGCCGTCAATTTGGTTCCGTCCGACGGCCATGTTGAGGGTTGCCGGTGAAGCCGCGCCGGGTTCGTTGGAGATCTTTCCGAGAAAGTAAGCGTTCGCGCTGTTGAACGCCCAATTGTTGAACTGACCTTGGTTTGAGAGAGCAGTGGTCGAGAACTCAAAGAAATTGTAGTCCTCGGTCAGGGGGGTATCGAGTGTACCAATCCACAGGTCGGTTTCGCCGATCTGTTGAGCAGTGTTGCTGAATCCCCGCGTAAGGCTGGGTCCTTCCGAATCGTTGGTTTGGAAAAAAGTCACGCTGCCAGTCGTTGGCGCGAAGTGTTCCGAGCTTAAGAATACGTTCGCGCTGATCATTGTTACCCACCTCCCAGCGAGAACGTTTTGGCTGTTGATCGCCACGCCCGAAAGGTCGAACTCCGCCGCGATGAAGCTTTCGTCATTGGCAAAGCGGTCGTTGAATGCGGTTTCGAAACCGTCGATAATTGCGGCGTGGCCTGCCGCATGGACGAGAATGGAGAGAATCAGCGTAGTTCCGAGGGATAGTTTGGCCGTTCGCATGGTGCGGTTTATTCTTGACCGAAGCATCCGCATGTCAAGTGCAAGGTTCTTTTCATGAATTACTTACGTTATTCTCCGGTTTTTGGATTCCTCGGTTTCAGGGGACCGATATCCCCACATCGCGCTTGCGCGCGGGCGCGGGGTTTGGTCGCTTTGTGCGGATGCGGATGTATTTCATGAGTGTGGGCGGGACGGGGATGGGCAACGCGGCCATTCTCATGCGGTCGCTGGGGCACGAGGTGACGGGCGCGGACCAAGCGGTTTATCCGCCCATGAGCGAGGCGCTCGCGGCGGCGGGGATCGAGCCGCTGCCGGGCTACGACGCGGAGCGGCTGGAGCGGCTGGCGCCGGATGTCGTGGTGGTGGGCAACGTGAACTCGCGGGGCAATCCGGAGGTGGAGTGGCTTCTGGAGACGCGCGCGGTGCCCATGGTGTCGCTCCCGGAGCTGCTGCGCACGGAGGTGCTGCGCAAGCGCCGCAATGTGGTGGTGTGCGGCACGCACGGAAAGACGACGACCACGGCGCTCTGCGCGCACCTTTTGGAGGCGGCGGGACGCGGGCCGGGCTGGTTTATCGGCGGCGTGCCCCGTGGGTTGCCGGGCGGGGCCGCGGCGGGCCGGGACGGCGGACCGTTTGTCATCGAGGGCGATGAATATGACAGCGCCTTTTTCGACAAGCGCAGCAAGTTTGTGCATTACACACCCGACATCCTTGTCCTCAACAACCTTGAGTTCGACCACGCGGATATCTTCCGGGATCTCGCTGATATCGCGCGCAGTTTTAGCCATGTCACGCGGTTGGTGCCGCGGAGCGGGTGCATCCTTGCCAACGGCGACGATCCCGCGCTCGCTCCGCTCCTCGATGTGCCGTGGACGGAAGTCCTGCGCGTGGGGACGGGCGAAAACAACGATCTCCGTATAGCGGGCTACGCGGAAGACGCCGCCGGGGCAGCTTTCACGCTGGAGTGGCGGGGGCGGTGCTGGGCGGAGGTGCGCTGGCCGCAGTGGGGACTCTTCAACGCGCGCAACGCGGCCATGGCGGCCCTTGCGGCGGCCCGCGCGGCGGGATGCGCCGATCCCGCGGCCTTTGATGTTTCTGCCCTTGCCGCGTTTGGGGGGGTGAAGCGCAGGCAGGAGTTGCTCTTTGAGGACGGGACACTCGCCCTTGTCTCCGACTTTGCCCACCATCCCACGGCCGTCGCGGGAACGCTGAAGGGCCTGCGCGCGCGTTTCCCCGGACGCGAGGTCGTGGCGTGCTTTGAGGCACGCTCCAACACGGCATGCCGCAAGGTGCATGAGGCCGCCTTTGCCGACGCTTTCGCCATGGCCGACCGCATCCATTTCGGCGGGGTTTTCCGTCCCGAGCGTTACAGCGACGCGGAGCGCATCGACTTTTCCGCCATGGCCGCGAAGATCGGCCCGCGTGCCGTAGCCCACGGCTGCAACGAGCGACTCGGTGAACGCCTCGGTGCGGAGCTGGACTCCGGCGGGGCGCGCGTTGTCTGCTTCTTTTCCAACGGATCGTTCGACGGCGTCATTGCGCGCTCCGTGGCGCAGGTGCGGAAAGGAGCAACGGTAAAGAAAGGTTCCGAGTAGGCGACCACCTCCTCGACATCGGCTGCGGCTGGGGCGGGCTGGCGAAGTTCGCGGCGGAGCACTACGGGTGCCGCGTCACGGGAGTGAACATTTCCGCAGAGCAACTGGCCTTCGCCCGCAGCCGTGGAGCTGCGAACCCGGGGTGTCTGCCGGTGCGGAAACACACGCCGCACCGCCCGCGTAAGGCCTGCCGTCCAGGTTGCTGTCGGCACAGACCGTCCGTCTCGCCAAACGAGAGATCTCGTCAATTACTTTTACTATGAGTTAAGAAATGTCAAGTATTTATGACTATGAGACAGATAAATCCGTCAAGTAAATTAACTAAGGATCAGAAAACTGCCGGGCCGATTGGGCGGCTGGTGTCGGGAGGCGGGGCGCGCTTGACGGTCGAAGCGGGGCGGGGAAGGATTGCACGAATGAAGGTGACGGCGGTATTGGCGCTCCTTGCAGCGCTTTTGTGGGGCGGCGGAGTTTCGGCGGGGGTGCACTTTGGGCGGTTGGACGCGTTTCAGGGGACGGCGGCGCGGGACGATCTCGTGGAGCGGTTGTTCGGGGTTTATGTTTCGCGACAAATGGACCGAAGCCTCATCGATTTTTCGGAATCGGCGCTTTATGTGCGGCAGGGTGCTGTGGAGGAGCCCCTGTATTACCGTCTGGCTTTCGCGGTGGATCCGGTGGCCGGACCGGAAGGGGAGACAGCGGAGGCGGGTGCCGAAGTGGTGCCGGAGCTTCTGTCGCCCTCGCCGCACCCGGAAAACGGAAAGTTACACGAGGGGAGCGGGCAGGCGGTCCGGTCGGAGACGGAAAACCCACTGGCGGGTTGGCGGATTGCGCTGGACCCCGGACACCTCGGCGGAGCGTGGAGCCGCATGGAGCACCGGCATTTCCGTATCGGCGACGACCCGCCGGTGGTGGAGGGCGATCTTGTGCTAAAGATCGCGTTTATGGTGCGGGAGCGGCTGGAGCGTCTGGGAGCGGAGGTCTTCCTTGCGCGTGAGGACGATACGCCCGTGACTCGATTGAGGCCGGAGGATTTTCTGGCGGAAGCGGAAGCGCGGCTGGCGGTCGACGCGGGGGAACCGCCGGAGCGCGAGGCGGTGGAACGGCTTGCCAACCGAATGTTCTACGTGTCGGCGGAGAACCGGGCACGGGCGGAGCGTATCCGGGAGCGGGGGGCGGACCTTGTTCTTTGTCTGCACATCGATGCCGTGCCATGGCCGGATCCGGATGAGCCTACGCTGGTCGAGCGCGATCATTCGCACGTCATCGTCAACGGTGCCTACAGTTCGGCGGAATTGGCCGAGGCGGAGCAGCGGGTGCTGATGCTGGAGCGGCTGCTGCGCGGATTTGACCGGGTGGAGATCCCCTTGGCGGAATCGCTGGCGAAGGCGCTGGCGGAGGCGAGCGGGCTGCCGCCTTTCCGCTACCGGGGGCCGAACGCGCGACGGGTCTCGGACAACCCTTACGTGTGGGCGCGTAACCTTGCCGCGAACCGGCTCTTCCCGGCACCGACAGTTTTTCTGGAGCCGTATGTGGCGAACAGCAAGGTGACCTATGCGCGCTTGCAGGCGGGCGACTATGACGGGCTGCGGATAATCGGGGGGGAAGAGCGCCCGTCGATTTTCCGGGAATATGCCGACGCGGTGGCGGCGGGGCTGGAGCGATTTGCGCGCCGGGCGGGGCCGCCGCCTTTTGACAGACTTTTTCCTGAAGCGGGCTTGAATCCGGAGACACGCGGGAGATAATGCGGTTTATGTTTCGTGTTTTTCTTTCCGTCTTTGCGGCGGCGTGCGCGTCCGCCCAAGTCATGGTTTTTGACTTGGTCGACGGCACTTCGGTCTCGGCGCGTCTCCTCGCGGAAAAACCCGACCGCGTGTATGTCGACCTCGGCTTCACCGTGGTCTCGATCCCGCGCGACGCTATTTTGCAGATTTCGGATCTGTCGATTGAGGACCGTGCAAGCGTTGCGACGGAGTTTCTCTACCGGGAGGAGTCGGGCGGGGCCTTTATGAATGTGCAGGACCTTGTCGGCCGTGTCGGACCGGCGGTGGTGCTGGTGCAGACGCCGACGGGGCTCGGCTCGGGGTTTGTGATCCACACGGACGGCTGGGTGATCACCAACGACCACGTGATCGCGGGCGAGCACGACCTGCGGGTGACCGTCTTCGAGGATCCCGACCGCGACGGACGCGGGTTGGAGCGTCGTGTGTTCGAGAATGTGCAGATCGTCGCGACGAGCCCGGAGTGGGACCTCGCGCTGCTGCGCGTGCACACGGACGACCCGCGGCGGTTCGAGACAGTGCCGCTCGGCTCTTCGGAGTCCCTCCGGCAAGGACAGACGGTGTTCGCCATCGGCAATCCGCTCGGCCTTGAGCGCACGGTGTCGGAGGGCATCGTGAGCCTGCGCAACCGCGTGATCAACGGTAACCTCTTTATCCAGACAACCGCCGAGATCAACCCCGGCAACAGCGGGGGACCGCTTTTCAACCTGCGCGGCGAGGTGGTGGGCGTGAACAACATGAAAGTCGTGGGCTTTGGCACGGAGGGTCTGGGGTTTGCCATTCCCGCGGAAGTGCTGAAACGTTTCCTGCGTAACCGCGACGCTTTTGCCTTCGACCCGCGCAATCCCAACAGCGGGTTCCGCTACAACGCACCGCCGACCAGTTCTACCACAAATGAATAAATACATACCTATCCGCTTGGCCGCAGCGCTCTCCGCGCTTCTTCTCGGCCCCACGTTGTCCTTTGCGGACAAATCGCCCGCCGTTCTCTTCGGCGATGAAACCATTTTCTTTGCCGAGACCCTGCCGCTCGCGGGCATGATTGAACGCTGGTCTGAAAACGACGGTTGGGACTTTGTCCAAAACGAAGACTATATGCGCTTTGTTCGGAGCATGCTCACCTCGCTCGGCGTGCCGCTTCCGGAAGATCTCGAACTGGATATCCGCAAGGCGATTCCCTGGGCCGGTGAGAAGCTCGGCCTGACCGAGGAGGAGGCGCGTGAATTGTTCGCCGGTCGGCTGGCAGTCGGTGTTTCCGCCGCCAATCCGGCGGCTCTTGCGGGGTTTATGGATGACGACGCCGACGAAGACGCCGTGTTGGGCCGCGTCCGCCCCGGTATCCGCATTGTCCTTACCCACGATGGCAAACAAGAGCTTTTCGAGAAGGCATTCGCGCACTTGCGGGAGGAGCACGGCGACGACGGCGAGGACGATCCCTTTGAGGTGCGGAAGGTTGACGGATTCACCGTCTACGAACCGAAAGAAGCGGGCAAGGAGCACGAACGCGGATATTTGCTCTACAATGACTCCCTTATGGTCTTCTCGATGGGCTCCGCCGATGTCTCCACGGTCATCGGCGAAGTCGAGGGGGGGCTGACGAGCGCGTTTGCCGACCGTTCCATTTTCCAGATCGGCGAGGATGCGCTGGCCGATGCCGATGTGCGGGTGTTTGCGCGGCTCGACTTCCTCGATGAAGTTCTGCGCGAGGCCGTGCCCGCGCTGATGAAAGACGCGGCGCAGATGATTGAGGGCGGCATGGTCGCCGCGCCCGACCGCCTCCTCGACCTCGTCCGCATCGACGCCCTGCGGGGCCTCTACTACACGGCGAAGGTCGACAAGGACGTGGTCCGCTTTGTTTCCGGCCTTGAGACCGAGGCGCGCGGTGGTCTCGTGAATAGCCTGTTTGCCTACACCGACGGCGGACTGCCGGATTTCGACTTTGTGCCGGCGGATGTCACGAGCGTGACCGTGGCACGCTACGACGTCGGTGCCGTGCTGCGCGCCGTCGACCGGCTTGTGCCTCAGGTTACTCCGCTCTATGGTAATATGTACCAGGCATACAAGGGGCAGCTCGCCTCGCAAAGCGGAGTCGACCTCGACCAAATGCTCTTCCGCAACTTCACGGACGAAGTCGTTATACTCAGTTTTGAACCGACGACGGAGGAGGCCGCAGGCGTGCCGTTGATCGAGCAGATGCAGATGTCGACGAATGTTTTTGTATTCAGTTTGCACGACGGAAACCGGATCGTTGAAGGTGTGGACCGATTGCTCGCGGCCTTCGGCATGGACGGTATGCTGCAAAAGGACGAATATCTCGGTGCCACTCTCTACACCGTGCCGATGATGATGCAGCAGGGAACAGCGGCTCAGCAGGGCATCGCCGTCACCGATGACCGGCTTGTCTTCTCGCAGGGCAATCTTTCGAAGCTGCGCGATGTCCTCGCGCTCATGGCGTCGCCGGAGGGCGGCTTGGCGCAGACTGCCGCGGTGCGCGACTACCTCGGCAGGTCGGGTGACGACGCCGCGGGTTTTGGTTTTGTGGACGTTCGGCGGATGCTGGAGGGCAGCGCGATCAGCGCGCGCGCACTGATGTCGCTCACCGGTGAGGATGAGGTGCCTCCGGTGCCGGATTTCTCCGGGTTGGACAAGGTTTTCCTGTCCCGCACGGTGAAGACTCCCTACGGCCTACGGCAGGAGGGTGTCGTGAAATCCAAAGACGACTGAGCGCCGGTTATGATTGATCGCAGAACCTGTCTGGCGGGCGTGTGCCTGCTTGCCGCGGTCGCGGTTGCGCGGGGTGGAGCGGCCGCGGATATCCCGGTGATTCTCGAGGGACCGGAAGTTCTCAAGCTCGACTGGAACACGCGGTCGCTTAGCTACGGGGATCTCAACAACAACGGCCGGCTTGATTTCGCGTTGATCAACAACGACCGGGGATCGGTTGAGATGCTTTTCCGCCGGGCGGAGGGTGAACCTCCCGCCGCGCTCACACGCCGTGTGCGGCGCAACCGATGGGAGCCGGTGGTCGACAGCGCGGCCTACGACCGGCGCACCGTAGTGACGGGGCAGGTCGCCCACGCCTTGGAGACGGGCGACTTCAACGGAAGCGGGCGCCTCGACCTCGCCTTCACGGGGAACCGTGTTCCGCTCACGATCCTGTATCAGGACGAGGAAGGTGAGTTCACGGAGCGGTGGGAGACCCGTGTGTTCGAGCCGCGGCAATGGCCGGGCTCGATCCGTGCGGTTGATCTCAACAACAACGGACGCACGGATCTCGTCGTCATCGCGAGCGAGGACATCCTCCTGTTTTATCAGAACGAGGAAGGCGGGCTGGACGAACCGGTGCGCTACCGCCTGGCGTCGTCGAGCAGCGCGGGCCTGCGGATTGCTGATATCGACGGCGACGGCGTACCCGATATCGCCTACTTGTCCGGGGAGGGAACGCAGCGCCACCTCGCCGTGCGCTTCCAGTATCCGGGCGGCGGCTTCGGGCCGGAGTATCTCTTCCCCATGGATGTCGCCCATTCCAGCCACCTCTTCTTCGACGACGGGCAGGAGCGGCCGCTGCTTGTGTACGCTGAGCAGCGTACGGGAATCGTCCGAACTGCGCGCCTCGCCCTTGCGGACGTGGAAGACGGTTCACTGTCGGGCTTGCAGGCGCGCAGTTACGCGCTGCCCTCGCGGTTGCGCGACGCCGGGCTCTACGCCACCGGCGATTTCAACGGTAGCGGACGCCGCGCCGTTGTCGCGGCCAATCCGGGCGGGGCGGAGGTGCTTTATTTTGCGCAGAACAAGGAGGGAGATTTTGCGGAGGCGGCGGCGTTTCCGTCGTTCTCTTCCATTTCCGCCCTCCATGCCTTCCGCCACCCGCGCCTCGCCGCCGACGCACTGGTCGTGGCGAGCGGCGACGAGGGACTGGTCGGTGTTTCCCGGCTCACGGAAGCGGGCCGCTTTACCTTTCCCTCGCTCATCGCGGTGGAGGGCCGTCCGCTCTTGGTGTGCGCGGGCCCGCTCGAAGCGGGGGGCGACCCCGCGATTCTCATCCTCGAAAAGCGCGGGCGCGACTTTTTTCTCACGACCGCGCAATTGGAGGGGGCGGAGCCTTTCCAATGGGAGACCCGTTCATTTCCGCTGGAAGGGCAAAGCCGCGATCCGCGCGCGATGTTTCTTGCCGACGTCGACGGGCGCGAACCGCACCTCGTGGTCGTCGGACAACGCGAGACCGTCCGCATCTTCCGCGTGAATGAGAGCGGGCTCCATGAGACGGCGGTGGAGAGCGACTTGCGGCGCAGTTTGCTCGGCGACGTGGAGCCGAACCGCCTCACACTCGTTCAGGACGGGGACGGCGAACCTCCCCTCTGGCTCTTGGCGGGGAGCGGATTTGTGCGTGTGCTGCGTTACGAGGACGGCGACTTCCGCATCGAAGACCAGTTCAATGCCCGCTCCGGCAGCAGCCGCCCGCGCCTGCCCCTGAGGCATGACGGAGAGTTTCTTGTCTTCGACGCCGACAGCAACGAATTGCACATACACCGCCCGGACCGCACGGGCGTAATGCGCTTTGCCGATGCCGTAGCGGTGCCGCCCGTGACGCCGCTTGCGGGCCGGTTCATTGACTTGAGCGACGAAGGTGACCGCGCGCTCGTGATCTTCGGTGAGGAACGTTTTATGGTGCTTCCGCTGGACCGCCCGCGACTGGAGTTTGCCGATGTCTTCGAACCGCACGAGACCGACCTTGAGGATCTGCGTTACATGGGCTTCGACGCCGGAGATTTCACGGGTGACGGCCGGCCCGACCTTGTCGCCATCGACGCGCAGAACCACATTATGGAGATCCTCGGACTGCCGCAGGGAGGGGAGGGCTGGCGCAGCTACCTGCACTTTACGCTCTTCGACCGCAATGTGAACATGGGACCGCGTCGGGGCGCGGGCGGTTTCCAACCGCGCGAGGCGAGGGTGGGCGACTTCACCGGTGATGGTCGCCCCGATATCGCTCTTCTCATCCACGACCGGCTGCTCATCTATCCGGGAGTCGGCCGTTGAGCGATTGTCCGTCCGGCAACTGACCGGACAGCACTGGATACCTCAGCGTTCGTCCGTTTCAAACGCGGCGACGAGTCCGTCGCGGAATTCCACAACCTGCCGTGCGTAGGGCCGCCGCACGACGAATGTTTGCGGGTGGGCGAAGTAGTGGTGCCGGGTCATGATGTAGCGACCGAGACCGGGGTGATAGTAGTAGCGGGGACGGAAGTGGTAGCGCGGGAAGGTGTCGACGAATTCCCGCTCATATCCATGGTAGACCCAGCGTTCGGCTTCGCCGCTCTCGCGCACGACACGCGTCTTGCGGTCGGGATTGCCCCACGCGATGCGCACGATTTCCGGGGTGTCGCCCACCGCGATGCGCCCGTCCATAACGCGCTCGTGCTCAGCGCTGTCGATGCCGTCGAGAACGCCCGGGGACGCCTCCGCCCTTCTTTCCGGCGTGGAGGCGCAGCCGGCGAGGAGAAGCGCGGCAGCGATGGCGAGGAGAGGCGTCCAACGGGGAGTGCATTTCATGGTAGACGGAGATACGAAGGGCGGAGGCGATGTGGATTCATGTTTTCAACGCTACAGGGACTCTTCCACGGAGTGAACCTCGCCGTCGCGAAAGATGACGCGGGCTTGCTCCGTGGTTCCTCCGCCGGTGGAGACGCCGACGCCCGTGCCGACGGTGGTGCGCCCGCTGCCGCGCGCTCCGCCCAATCCCAGCGAGAGGCGGGGCCGCGAACGGGTGTAGATCCAGACGGTTTCCTCGGCTTGGCCTGTCACGCGGGTGCGCGTCCGGTCGGGATCACCCAAGGCGAATCGCACCATGTCTTTGTCGTAGCCGACTTCGACCCGTCCTGCGAGGAGCTTTTCCTGCACCTCTGGCGGGTAGGAGGCGAAGAGCGCGTTTTCGGCCTCGGCCCTTTGTGACGGCGTCGACTGGCAACCGGCGAGAAGAAGGACCATAAGAACCGCCGCCGTCCATTGGCGGGCATTGGCGTGGGGTATGAACATAATGAGAATCTATGACAGTAACGGTGGAAAATCAAGGGCCGGGGTGACGAGAGCGTCCGCGCTTTGTCTGCTGCGCACAATGTCCGTTTCGCCGGTCTTGTCAGGGGCCTCCGTATCTGTATCGCTTGTGGGATGAGCAGTCCGGCAATCCGTCCCGGTGTGAAGCGTCTCGGGATTTTCGGCGGTACCTTCGACCCGGTGCACACGGGCCACCTCATTTTGGCTCGGGACATTCTAGAGCGTGCCGGACTGGATCACATCGTTTTCCTCCCCGCGGCGCGAAATCCACTGAAAACAGACGGCCCTCTCGCTTCCGGGAAGGACCGCGCGGATATGCTGCGCGCCGCCCTGCGCGGGTCCGACGGGTTTTCGGTCTCGACAGTAGACATCGACCGCCCGCCCCCGAGTTTCGCGCTGGAGACGGTGGCGGCCCTTCGACGGGAGTGGCCGGACGCGTGTTTTGCATGGATTATCGGGCGTGACCAGTTGTCCGGCCTTCACCGGTGGCACCGGATCGACGACCTTGCCGCCGAGGTTGAGTTTATTGTGCTCCGGCGTCCGGGGCCGGACACCGGCCTGCCGGAGCGGCCCAGCCTGCGCCTGCGCGTCATGGACACCCGTCTCATGGAACTGAGTTCGACAGAAATCCGTCAGCGGATTGCCGCGGGTAAGTCGGTTGACTTTTTCGTTCCTTCCGCTGTTATTGAGGTCATTGACAAACGCAGCCTGTACGCAACCGCCTGATCTTGAACAATTGATTGTGTCTCCTGACGAACTTCCCGAACACCTACGCGCCTGTTGTGAGGCGCTCGACGAGAAAAAGGCCGAAGACATCACGGTCCTCCATTTCGGTCCCGGCGGACCGGTAGCCGACGACTTTATCGTCGCCACCGGCACGAGCGAACCCCACCTGCGGGCGCTCGTGAAGTCGGTGGAGGCCTGCCTCGACAAGCAGGGTATGGAGTATGTTTCGGCCCGAAGCGGGCTGCGCTCGGGATGGATGGTGATCGACGCGTACGACCTCCTTGTGCATGTGTTCACGAAAGATACGCGGCGCTACTTCAATTTGGAAGGGCTTTGGAAAGACGCGCGGCGCGTGGACTTTGTGCCTGAAGCACCCGCGGTGCGGGGTTGATCGTAGAACCGCGCGGGGATTGGCCGCCTGCCATTAGAACAGTTGCGCTCTTCGTGCCGGGGACTACACAGTACCCGCATCATGGCCGAACCACGGGCAAAAAACTTCATCTACGAACAGATCGACGCGGACCTTGCGGCGGGGCGCCACTCAACCGTGGTGACCCGTTTTCCGCCGGAACCGAACGGCTACCTGCATATCGGGCACGCGAAGTCGATCTGTCTTAACCACGGCATCGCCGCCGCCTACAACGGGCGCTTTCACCTGCGTTTTGACGACACCAATCCGTCGAAGGAAGAGACGCGTTACGTCGACTCGATCCAGGAAGACCTGCGCTGGCTCGGCGCGGACTGGGGGGACAATCTGTTCTTCGCGAGCGATTACTTCGAGCAACTCCACGACTGGGCTGTGCATCTGATCCGGGAGGGCAGGGCGTTCGTCTGTGATCTTTCGGGCGACGAGATCCGGGCCCACCGCGGCACGCTCACGACCCCCGGGCGGGAAAGCCCGTTTCGCGACCGCACAGTAGAGGAAAATCTTGATCTCTTCCGGCGCATGCGTGCCGGAGAGTTCGGTAACGGCGAAAAGGTCCTGCGTGCCCGCATCGACATGGCGCACCCCAACCTGAACATGCGCGATCCCGTGCTCTACCGCATCCTTCACGCCAAACACCACCGCACCGGCGATGCATGGTGCATCTATCCGATGTATGATTTCGCACATGGGCAGAGCGACGCAATCGAGGGCATCACGCACAGTATCTGCACCCTCGAGTTCGAAGACCACCGCCCGCTTTACGACTGGTTCATCGAAAATCTGCCCGTGCCGCACCGGCCGCGGCAGATCGAATTCGCGCGGCTCAACCTCACCCATACGGTCATGTCCAAGCGCAAGCTCCTCCGGCTCGTCAACGAGGGGCATGTGGACGGCTGGGACGACCCGCGCATGCCCACCATAAGCGGCCTCCGGCGGCGCGGCTACACCCCGGAAGCCATCCGCGAGTTCTGCGAACGCGTGGGCGTGGCGAAGCGCAACAACACCATCAGCCTCGCCCTCCTCGAGTTTTGTCTGCGGCAGGACCTCGAGGGCTGCGCGCCGCGGCGCATGGCCGTGCTCGATCCACTCAAGGTCCTCATCACTAACTTTCCGGACGCAGCCGAGACCTACAAAGGTCCCAATCACCCCGCCGATCCGGCCATGGGCGACCGCAAAGTGCCGCTCACGCGCGAAATCTACATCGAGCGCGAAGACTTTATGGAGGAGCCGCCGAAAAAGTTCTTCCGGCTCGCGCCGGGCCGTGAGGTGCGTCTGCGCTACGCGTGCTATATTACCTGCACGGACGTGGTGAAGGACGCCGACGGACGTATCGCCGAATTGCGCGCGACCTTTGACCCGGAATCCCGCGGTGGGTCCACGCCGGACAACCGTAAGGTCAAGGGCACAATCCACTGGGTGAGTGCGACGGAGAACGTGCCGTTCGAGGCGCGCCTCTACGAAACTCTCTTCACGACCGAAGACCCCGATGATGTGACGGATGACGGATCCTTTCTCGACAACCTCAATCCGGATTCCCTCCGCACCATAACCGCTTATGGCGAGCCCGCTTTGCGCGACGCGCGGCCCGGCGAGCCCGTGCAGTTCGAGCGCAAGGGCTACTTCGTTCTTGATGTGGACAGCACGGTGGAACGTCCGGTTTTCCACCGCAGTGTCACCCTGCGTGACTCTTGGGCCAAGCAGGCAAAGAGCGGAGCCTGAGAACGCTTCCGCCGCCTGTCCATCGACCGACGTCAGCCAGTCGCTAGCCGTCAAGTAATACATTTACGGGATATGAAATTCCGTCAAATAATTTAACCATGAGAAAGTTATTTTTATTTAATTCTTAATTAAATTAATTGACGAGGCGGTTGCGCTTGGCCGCGTCTCTGCGGCGGGACGGCATATATAATCTTATCCACGAGACAAAATATTGGATATAAATATCCCATAAATAAAATTATTGACGAAGGAGATAATGGAGAGCGAGGCGGACGCAAAAAGGCCGCTCCCGGCGGGGAGCGGCCTGTGGCCAAGAACAGCGACGTTTCGGCGGAAAACTCAGGATTCTTGTCCGCGACGGCGGCGGAAGAAGACAATGCCGAGGGCGACGAGGCCGAAGGCGGCGGCGAAAGTGCCTGGCTCGGGGATGACGGAGAAGTTCACCCGCACGCTGTCGGTGGAAGACGGTCCGTGGAGGCCGCCGATACCTTGGAAATCGAAGAGGAGGGAGTATTCACCCTGCTCGGAGAAGCCCCAGTGCCAGTGGGTGTGTCCCCACGCGGGCCAGTCGTGGACCAAATCGCCGGCATTGGTCTCGTAGAGGATGATCGTCTCCGGTTCGCCTTCGAGCGGATTGCCCGCCCGGAAGAGGATGAATTCCGCGTCCGTCGGCATGGTCGACTCCGTTGGGTTGAGTGTCGCGCGGAGGTTGTCGAACTGGTCGACCTCATTGCCGTTGTCGACCTCTTTGAGGCGGGTGCGGAATCCGAGGTCGGGCTGGGTGTCGGTGTTGTAGGTCGTGTCCGCGGCCGGTGTGACGAAGTAGCTGATGCCGTTGACCGAAATCGCGGGAGCATCGCTCACCAGCACGTTGAGTTCTGTGAAGTTGTGGTCGCCGGTGGATCCGCCGACGCCGCCGGGAGGCGTGCCGTAGGGCGTGGTGAGCCCGGTGGCGACGGTGTTTCCCTTTTCGCGGAAGACAACATCCCATGAGTTGTTGGCGCTGCTATAAAAGAACGTGATGTCGGCGGCGCCTTCAGAGAAGGCGATGGACTGCGCCGCGACCGGTGCGGCGAGGGCGGCGGCGCCCAGACTGATGACGGCTGGAAGCGCTGCGGTGTGGCGTAGGATAGCTTTGTGCATGTTATTTTTCGAGTTTGGTGATTTGTCGTTTGTGCGGGTGTCCGGCGGTGCCGGTGCCCGAATTCGGGTTCGTTATTGCAAGTGGTTTGCGTTATGGGTCAAACTCTAATTGCAAGTTTCTTGCAATTGATTAAGGAGGATAGTCGGATGCGCGGCGATGGACGGGGATGAAGGACAACCGACGGCGGCGGGCGGAGCGTTCGCGTGGGCGTGCGCGCTCGGGGCGGGCAGCGGGGCGGCGGCGCTCGGCCACCAGTTGCTTTGGACGCGGCGCACGGTCGATCTTCTCGGGGCGGGGACGGAGTCGGCGGCGCGGGTGTTCGCGTGTTTCTTTCTCGGCCTTGCGCTGGGCTCGGGCCTTGGTGCGTGGCTGGCGCGGCGGGTGCGGCGTCCGTGGCTGACGCTCGGCTTGGCGGAGGCGGGGGTGGCCGCGCTTTGCCTTCCGGTGGTGTTTCTGCCGTTCTGGACATCGGGCCTGTGGACGGCGCTTGGGCCGGAGGCATTGGAGAGCGGGCGGGTGGCGTGGGTGAAACTCGGGCTCTCGCTCCTCACCCTGACGCCGCCGGCGGTTCTCATGGGGGTGTTCCTGCCTTTGGCGGGCCGGGCTGTGTTCGGGGAGCGTCGCCGGCTCGGGCGCGACGGCCTTTGGCTCTATGCGCTCAACACGCTCGGCGGCGTTGCGGGCATGGCGGCGGTCCTGCTGTGGGCGCAGCCCGCGCTAGGAGCGATGGGTGCGATGTGGGCCATACTTGCGATCAACGCGGCGGTGGCGGGGGGATGTTTTGCGGCGCACGCGCGTTTCGGGGCGGGACCCGGAGCGGAGGTGCCCACGCCGGTTCCCGAGCGGCGCTTGATCTCGGCATGGGTGGCGCTCCTTGCTTTTGCCTCGGGGTTTCTTGTCCTCGCTTCGGAGCTGGCGTTTCTGCAGATGCTCCTGCTTGCTGCACCGCTGTCGCTCTATGCGGCGGCGGGGATGCTCATGACCGTGATCCTCTGTCTCGGACTTTCCGCCCTTGCGACACCGCGCCTCCTCCGCGCCGCAGGCGGACCGGCCCCGTTGCTGCCCTTCGCGCTCGGTGCTTCGGCGCTGGCGACCCTGCTGGCACCGGCGGTCTTTCATGTTTTGGCCCGCTTTGGACTCAACCTCTTTGAAGCCGGCGGCGTGCCCGCGTTCTTCGCCGCCCTCGCCGGGGTTTCGCTCCTTGTGCTCGGTCCGGTGTTTCTCTTTTCCGGGGTCGTTCTGCCCGCCGTTTTCGCGGCGCACGGTGAAGGCGCGGCGGACGAACGCGGGCATGGGTGGGGCTGGATCCTCGCGGCGAACGGTCTCGGCGGCTTCCTCGGGGCCGAGTTCGCCTACCGGTTTTTGATGCCCGCCGCGGGTATTTACGGCACGGTCGCTGCTTGTGCCGCAGTCTACGCCGTGCTCGCGCTCGCGGCGGCGGCGCGGGTGCGCTCGCGGGCCGGGGCGGGGTTTGCGCTGGCGTCCGCGGCGGCGGCGCTTCTGGCCTTTGCACCGGTTTCCGGTCTGCCCTCGGTGAATCCCAGTATGCCTGTGCGCGTGCTGCATGCCGAAGCGGGTCGGGAGGGAAGCCTTGCCGTTATCGAGAGTCCGGCGATGGGCCGTGCGATGCTCCTGCAAAACCAATACATGCTCGGGAGCACGGCGGCGCGCTACGAGCAGGAGCGTCTCGGCCACCTGCCGCTCCTCCTGCACCCCGCGCCGCGGCGCGTGGGATATATCGGCATGGCCACGGGCATCACACCCTCCGCCGCACTGCGGCACGAAGGGGTGGAGCGGATCGAAGTGGCGGAACTGTCGCGGAGTGTGGCGCGGGCGGCGGAAGACTGGTTCGCGGAGTTCAACGGCGGGCTGCACGCCGATCCGCGCGTGCGCCTGTGGCTGGAGGACGGTCGGGTTTTCGCCGCCGCGCACAGCGGGACTTTTGACGTTCTGACGGGTGATCTTTTTCTGCCGTGGGGGCCGGGGGAGGGACGCCTTTACGCGGTGGAGCACTTCGCCCACTGTCGGGCGGCGCTGCGGCCGGGCGGGGTTTTCGTGCAATGGCTGCCCATGCATCAGCTCACGCGCGGTCATTTCGCCGCCATACGGGCGGCCTTTGCAGAGGTCTTCGGGGAGCACGATGTGTTCACGGCGGGTTTCGAGCCGCACACGCCGCTGCTGGCGCTCGTTGGCTGGAATGGCGGCGGACTGGACTGGGAAGTGGTGCGCGCGCGCACCGCCGGAGCCCGTGCGTCGCTCGCCGACCCCGTGCTGCGGCACGCAGAGGGGCTGGCCCTGCTCTACCTCGGTCGCCCGGAGACAAAGCCGGATGTGGTGCCGAACACCCTCAACAACATGCGCCTTGAGCTGGAAGCCGCGCGGCGGCGCGTCGGTGGCGGCGCGCCGTACCTCGCGGGCACGGAGTGGCTGGAACTGCGCGGTGAACTGGCGGCTTCCGCGGCGCAACCGCGGGACGGCGGCGGTCTTCCCAATGCCGCCGAACGGATTGCGCGCGCCTCCCTGCGGGTGCGAACGGGGACGGGCGGCGGGCGCTCCATGCGCGAGTGGCTGCCCGAGGCGCTTCTGCTTGATTCCGGCGCGGACTGGCGGCGCTGGCCCGGTCCGGACCCGCGCTATCATTGAAGATTTTAGGAAGGAGCGACGATGATTATGAAATCTTGGAAATCGATTTTCGTTTGTCTGTGGATTCCCGCTGTGTCCGCGGTAGCGGCGGAGGGTGAGGCGGCGGGCCGGTTGGTGATGGGGCAGGGCCATCTCGACATCGACTTTGACTACACGGCGGAGGCGGGCTGGACGCTGCGCCACCGGCACGAGGGCAAGGGCGACCGTCCGCTTGACGAAGGGCTGCTCTTTGTCCGCGACGGAGTGTTCCCGGAGGAGGGGTCGCGGCTTGTACGGCCGGAGGACGAAACGTGGTCCTTTCTCGGGGTGGAGGCAGGCGAGCTGTTCTGGTTTCTGCCGTCGAGTGAACGGACGGGGATTCTGTGGCCGGGCTTCGCGGCGGAACACACGGAGTCCGCAGCGCTCGCGCCGTGGGACGCCGGGGATCCCCGGCGCACGTCGCAGCCGGTGCGCTGGATCGCGGTTGATCTGGTGGACATGCGCTTCACGGGCGAAGGCACGGGGCATGTTGCCATGTGGGTGCTGGATTCCTTCGGCGGTCCGCCAGTGGTCTTTTGGTCCACGGCGCAGCCGCATCCGGCGGGCAACCGATACCTCATGTCGGCGGGTTCGCACAATCACATGGCGTGGGGCTTCAGTGCGCCGGGTGTCTATGAGCTGGATGTGCGAGCGTCGACCGTTCTTGACGACGGATCAACGAGTGAGAGCGAGGTCGCGACGCTTGTCTTCGTTGTTGGCACGGCGCCGGATCCCTCCCGCTACCGTGAGTGGGCGGCCCTGCGCTTCCCGCCGGAGGACCGTGCGGCGGGCCGGGCGGAACCCGGCGCCGATCCCTTCGGATCGGGCGTGGCCAACCTCCTTGCCTTTGCCGCCGGAGAAGAGCCGGGTGCGTCTCCGGCGTCGGTGACTCCCGCCCTCCACATTGTGGACGGGCAGGTGCAGTCCGACTTTGCGCGCCGCGGTGATTTGGGTGGGAGTGTCCTTCGTGTGGAGCGCTCCGCCGATTTCGGCGGGTGGGAGGAGATTGCGCGCGTGACGGGCACGGAGGCGTGGACCGTCGCAGACGGGGAGGTGACCGTGGCGGAGTCCGCCTCTTCATCCGGAGTCCGCATGGTCACAGTATCGGTGCCGGCGGCGCCGCGCTTGTTCCTGCGCCTGACGGTCGGCCAGGAAGAGGACTGAAGAGCATGCGCTTGGGTTGACACCATCCGGCGCGTGGACGTGGATGGAAGTCCGGAAGTATTGTGGACACTTGTGAACACCATCGGAGCGAACCGGTCCCGCGGAAGGAACGGCTCTCGCAGGCCCTTGAGGCCCTGAAAGCACGCGGGATGCGGATCACGCGCCCGCGCCGCGTCCTGCTCGACGCGCTCCTCGACACCGCGACGCCGCGTTCCGCCGAGGAACTGCGCGAAGGCATCGGCGAGGGCGAGGACCTCGTTACCGTCTACCGCAACCTCGATGCCTTTGAGCGGGCGGGGCTTGTCCTGCGTGCCCATGCCGAGAACGGCAAGGCGCTCTTCCACCTTTCCCCGCACCACCGGCACTACCACCTTGTTATCTGCCGGGTCTGCCACGAGGCCAAGGTGATCGAGGACTGCGACGGCGACCGCTTCGAGCGCCTCGCCCGCGAGCAGGGCTACAGCGATGTCACCCACACGCTCGAACTCCACGGCGTCTGCGCCAGGTGCGGGCAGACGGACGCGTAGGGCGCTTTGTGCCGGCGCCACTTATATGGGGTTGAGGAGGCGGCACCGAGGCGAGGCTTGTCAGGCGGCGAATTTGGGCGGAAGGTAGGGAGTTTATGAAAAAGAAGTTCTTCATCACCACCGCCATTGACTACGCCAACGGGCGGCCCCATCTGGGGCACGCCTACGAAAAGGTGCTGACCGACGTGGTCGCACGCTACCGGCGGATGAAGGGGGACGAGGTGCATTTCCTCACGGGCATTGACGAGCACGGGCAGAAAGTCACACAGACGGCGAAGGCGCTGGGCAAGAGCCCGGAGGAGCTGACCGACGAGGTCGCACCCCTTTTCGTGGACCTCTGCAAGACGCTCCTCATCTCGAACGACGACTTCATCCGCACAAGCGAGGTGCGGCACCAGGAAATCGTACGCTCCATCCTGCAGGATCTCCATGACCGGGGCGACATCTACAAAGCGCGCTACAGCGGCTATTACTCGGTGCGGCAGGAACAATTTGTCCTCGAAAAGGAAAAGGTCGATGGCAAGTGGCCGGAAATCTACGGCGAAGTGGTGGAGATTGAGGAAGAGAACTATTTCTTCCGTCTCGGCAAATACCAGGACTGGCTCGTTTCGTTCCTTAAGGAAAACGAGTTCGTTTTCCCGCTCTTCCGGCAGAAGCAGGTGACCGAGTTTCTCAAAGAGCCCGTCAATGACCTGTGCATTTCGCGCCCGGTGGAGCGGCTGTCATGGGGCATCCGGCTGCCCTTCGACGAGGACTTTGTCACCTACGTGTGGTTCGACGCGCTCATCAACTACATATCCGCCGTGGGCTACGGCACGGAGCGGTTCGGCGAGTATTGGCCGTGCGACTACCATGTCATCGGCAAAGACATCCTCGTGCCCGCGCACGCCGTCTACTGGCCGATCATGCTCAAGGCGATCGGCGTGCCCCTGCCGAAGTCGCTCCTCGTGCACGGATGGTGGCACACGGGCGGGGCCAAGCTCTCGAAGAGCAGCGGCGTGAGTATCGATCCGTTCGAGATTTCGGAAACCTTCGGGCCGGACGCTTTGCGCTTTTTCCTCACCCGCGAGATGAACGTGGGGCAGGACAGCGATTTCACCATCGAGCTGTTCCTTTCCCGCTACAACGCCGACCTTGCCAACAATTACGGCAACCTCGTCAACCGGCTTCTCAACCTCTCGGGCCGGTACCTCAAGGACGGGCTAACGGCGGCGACAGTCGACGGCGGACCGGAGCAGGAAGTGCGCGCGCTGTGGGAGAAGACACGCGAAGATATTCTGCGGCTCTACGAGGGCTTTCAGTTCCATACGGCGCTTGAGCGTATTTTTCATTTCATTACAGCGCTCAACCGCTACGCGGAAATCCGCGCGCCGTGGAAGCTGGCAAAGTCGGAGGACCCGGACGACCGCGCCGTTCTCGAAACATCGCTGGCCGTCATCGCGGAAGGCGTGCGTCTCGCCACCGTGTCGGTCATTCCCGTTATGCCGGGCGTGGCGGAGCGCGTCCTCGGGCTCCTGCGTGAAGCCGTGCCGCCGACATGGGAAGGTCAGCTCGATTGGGGCAACCGCCTCGAAGGGCGCACACTCGGCGAGCGCGCCATCCTCTTTCCGCGACCGGGCTGAGGCACCGCCATGGAGGTCATCGAGACAACGCGGCACCACCGCCCGGAGCGCTCGGATCTCCTGCGCTTTCTCGGTGCGTGCCGCGATGCCGCGGCGGAAGACGGCCACTGGAAAGTCGCGAGTATCTCGCTGCGCGTGCGGCATATCGATCCGCTTGCCGTTCTCGAGACGATCTACGAACCGGGGGAGCACCATGCGTATTTGGAGAGCCCGTCGGCAGGCCGTGCTATCGCGGGGGCCGATGCCGTCGTTCTCGGGGAATGGACGGGCGGCGACCGATTTGAGCGGGCGCGGGCCTTTGCCGATGAAGTGCTGGAGCACACGGTGGCTGTCGGCGATGTGGGTGAGCCGATGGGCGGGCCGCACTTTCTCGGTGCATTCACCTTTCTCGACGATCCGGGTGCGGACAGCCCGTTTCCGGGAGCGACGGTCTTTCTGCCGCGCTGGCAGGTGGCGCAGTCCGGTGGTGCCTACGTGGCGGTGGCCAACTGTCGCATCGACGCCGGAAGCGACATTGAAGCCGTTGTCGACCGAATCTGGGCGGCGCACGGGCGTTTCTCGTCGTTCGCCTACGACATTCCGGTTTTGAGGGCGGCGGGCACCGTCTGTCTGGAGCGCAAGGAAGTGGTGTCCTGTCGCCGCGGCGTCTGCGGCTTCCGCGAGCGGGTGGAGGAGGCTCTTCAGCGCATCGAGGCTGGAGAATATGAAAAGATCGTCCTCGCCCGCGCGCTCGACCTGCGTTTTTCCGCGCCGTTGCGTCCGTTGGAGACAGCTGACTGTCTGCGCAACCGTTTTCCCAGTTGCCATATTTTCTCGTATGCCAACGGCTGCGGCCAGAGCCTCATCGGGGCCACGCCGGAGCGGCTCGCCGAGACGGACGGCCGCCGTCTGCGCACGGAGGCGATTGCGGGATCGGCCGCGCGCGGAAGCGGGGCAATGGAAGACGCCCGGCTTGCCGGCAGACTCCTGCACAGTGAAAAGGACCGGCGTGAACACGAGCACGTGGTTGCCTCCATCCGCCGCCGCCTCGCGCAGGTCGGTTTGCGCTGGGACGGTGCCGGGGCGGAGCCCCGTCTTCTCGATCTGCCCAACGTGCGGCACCTTCACACGCCGATCGAGGTGGACCTGCCGGAGACCGTCGACCTCCTCTCCGTGGCGGCCGCGCTGCACCCGACCTCGGCGGTCGGCGGCACGCCGCGCGACCGCGCCGTGGCCGACATCGTGGACCTTGAGCCGTTTCCGCGCGGCCTCTACGCCGGGCTGGTCGGTTGGTTCAACCACCGCAGGGCGGGCGAATGGGTCGTGGCCATTCGTTCGGCTCTCGTCGAAGGGTCGGGGGCGCGGCTCTTTGCGGGCGCGGGTATCGTGCGCGGCTCCGATCCGGACCGTGAGTTTGCCGAGACCGAGGTGAAGATGCGCGCCTTGCTGGATGCCATCACGGAAGAGAATTCCGTGTAGTTGCTTTGTCATGAAACCGCGTCCGGAACAACTTTCGACTATCAACGGCCTCTGGGGGGCGGTTGCCGCCGAACTGCTGCACCGTCTGGGCATCCGGCACGTTGTGCTATCGCCGGGCTCTCGGTCCGCTCCGCTTGCGTATGCGTTCTCAGTCCATTCCGGCCTGAGAGTGACGCCGGTTCTGGACGAGCGTTCGGCGGGTTTTTTCGCGCTCGGTCTCGCGCAGCGCACGGGCGGGGTGGTGGCTTTGCTCTGCACTTCGGGCACGGCGGCAGCCAATTACCTGCCCGCCGTCATCGAGGCGTCCGAGAGCGGTTGGCCGCTCCTTGTGCTCACGGCTGACCGTCCGCCGGAGTTGCGGCATTGCCGCGCTGGCCAGACAATCGACCAGCTGAAGCTATTCGGTGGTTATACCGCGTTTCATGCCGAGGCACCGGTTCCGGAAAACGAACGCGGCGTCCTTCTCGCGTGGCGCCGCCTCCTCGCGCAGGCCGCCGGGGCGGCGCGGGAAGCCTCTCGACCGGTCCACATCAACTGTCCGTTCCGCGAACCGCTCGCTCCGACGGACGGCGGTGCGCTCACCGCCGCCGTGCCCTTTGCGGAACTCGTTCGGGTGACGCCGCCGCCCGCGTTCACTATCCGTCCGGCGGAACTGCCCGTGCTGCGCGGGCGGGGGCTCATTGTCGCGGGCCCGGACCAACCGGCCGATCCGGTGGTGTACCGCGCCGCGGTTTCTACACTGGCGGCGAAGACGGGTGCCCCTGTTTTCGCCGATGTCCTCAGCCCCATGCGGCACGGGGACTGCGGTGAGCCGGTCGCGCGGGTCGCGCATTACGACACTATTCTGCGCCGACGTTCTGTTGTGAGTAATCATCTTCCGGAATGGGTCGTGGTTCTGGGCGAGCTGCCGACGAGCAAGATCCTTCGTAGCTGGCTTGCCGGACTCGACATACCGCGCTATGTGGTGTGTCCGCGCGGCGGCTTCCGCGACGCCACGCAGGGGCGGGCTTTGCACCTGCGCGCCGACCTTCCGGGCATGGTTGACGCGTGGCCGACGGAGCCGGCATCCGCCGAACACGCGGCCTTTTGGCGGAATCTCGAGAACACGGCGGCGGACCACCTGATGGAGGGGATCGCGGGAGCGGCGCCCGCCTTTGAGGGATGTGTCCATGCCCTCGCGGCGGAGGCGCTGCCCGGCGATGTCGATCTGGTTTTTGCGAGCAGCCTCGCTGTGCGCGACGCGGAGTGGTTCTGGCCCGCCTCCCCGGTGCGGCGGCGCGTTTTTTTCAACCGCGGGGCGAACGGAATCGACGGAACGGTGTCCACAGCTATGGGTGTCGCGGCGGAGAGCGGGCGTGTCTGCCTTTTTTGCGGCGATCTCGCCGCCCTGCACGATGCTCCGGGATGGCTCAACGCGGGGAGCGTACGCGGCACGCTCGTCGCAGTCGTTATCAACAACGGAGGAGGGGGTATCTTCGAGCACCTGCCTGTCGCCGCATGGGAGCCGCCTTTCGAGAAGGCCTTTGCAACACCGCAGGACGCGGACTTCGAGGCTATGGCCAAGGCGTTCGGCGTGGGCTACAGGCTTGCCCTGGACGCCGGACAACTGATGGAGATGCTGTCGTGCTTCCCGGCGCGTGGCGTCCACCTCTTCGAGATCCGGACCGACCGAAAGGCCTCGGCGAAGGAGCGGCGGGCCATTCTTGAGGCGGCGGCCGATGCCGTGGCAAACGGATGCGGATGAAACGGTCTACCACGTAATCCCGCCCGCCCGCAGGTCCCGTGTGGGTAGTTACGCCCGCACCGGAAGATGCTGGGCGACGATCTGGTAGAGGCGCTGGGGATGGACGGGTTTGAGGAGAAGATCGTCGATACCATATTCACAAAGGCGCGCGCGGCTGTTTTCAGGGACCGAGGCGGTCATTGTGATGACGGGCACACGTCCGTTGGTGTCTATGTTGGTCTCATGGATGCGGCGGGCGGTCTCCCATCCGCTCATGCCCGGAAGCTGCAGGTCCATGAGGATGAGATTGAAGCTCTGCTCTTCAAAAGCCGCGAGGCCGTTTTCTCCCGAGGCAGCGTGATGCACCTCGACACACCATTTTTCGAGAAACTTACGTGTGATTTTGGCAATGACGGGGTTGTCTTCGACGAGGAGAACGCGCCCGCGCAGTGGACGGAAGCGGAACGGATTCTGCCACTGGTGGGAAGTGTTCTTCCGTTCCACGCCTTTGTATGGAATCTCCAGAGAGAAGGCGGTCCCTTTTCCGCGGGTGCTTTTGCAGGAGATTGTGCCGCCCTGCATTTCGGCGAGGCGTTTGGTGATGGCGAGCCCGAGGCCGGTGCCGCCATAAACGCGGCCCGTGGAGGACGAAGCTTTGCCGAAGGGTTCGAACAGGTCGTGCATGTGTTCCTGATCGATGCCTATGCCGGTGTCGGCGATCTCAAACCGGAGGGTGGTCTTGCCGCCGGCCGTTGACACCGGAGAAATACGCACCCGGACCTCGCCGTCTTCCGTAAACTTCACGGCATTGCCGACAAGGTTGAAGAGCATTTGGCTGAGGCGGTTGGCATCGCCGCGCACCGTCGCCGGGAGGCCCTCCTCAATTTCGAGGGTGAGTTCGATAGCCTTGCGCCGCTTTTGGAAGCTGAAGGCGTCGAGAACACTGCTGGAAATGGATTCGACACTGAACTCGTTCTCCTCCAAAACCAGATTTCCGATCTCGACTTTGCTCAGGTCGAGGATGTCATTGACAAGTGAGAGGAGCGCTGAACCGGCGAAGCGCAGCGCCTCAAGGTTCTCTACCTGATCATCACGCGGATTCTCTTCGCGCAGAAGCTGCGTCGTGCCGAGAATGGACATGAGCGGCGTGCGGATTTCGTGTGAGACTGCGGAGATAAACTTGATGGGTCCCGCCGCGGTGTCGTCGTGTTCAGCCGTTTTCTCCTTTTCCGGCAGGAGTGTGCCGAGATCGAGGAAACAACCGCCGATACGCACCGGAACTCCGCCGTTGTCGCGGTCGATCACGCACATGCGCAAGTGGGTGGGGCGTTCGTTGCCGTCTGCATCGACGCACGCGATCGCATCTTCCTCCACGCCCTCAGAACGCCGGTCGGTGATAAGGCGGGTTACCGCCTGCCGCCAGCGGCGGGTATCGTTTTCACTAATAAATTCGGGGCAGCGTCCGTGGACGGAGACGGCACCGCGGGGGGCCATGCCGAGTAGAGACTTGAGGGAGGGACTGGCGAAGAAATGATTGCTTGCGAGATCCCATTCCCAGTAGCCCGCGAGGAGCGATTTGAGGAGCGTGTTGTAGTGGTAGTTCCGGCTCTCACGTTCGAACCCACCGGCGAACCCGCTGTTTTCCGCGGACTGAGTGCCTTGCTCTCTCTCTGCTAATGCGGGAGTGTTGAACATGTTGGTGAAAAGAGGCGGATTTGAGCTTAGTTCGTTCCGCGACCGCGCAAGCTGCGACCGCAAGGGGGTGGATTCATTTGCGTCTGTCGGTATGCTTCCTCCGTGGTGCCGAGAGACACCGCGGGGATTTTCCCGCGCAAGCGCCCCTGTTCATTTGCCCGGTTCCACGGCCTGTGCGGAAGAGTGGGGAGCCGCGGAGGGTTGGCTGCTCCGCGCCACTGCCGGGCGGATGTAACCGAGTTTGAGAAGGAAGAAGAAGACAAAGGATGCCGTCAGGCTAAGTCCAAGCGCGATAGCGGCGGGACTCGAAGCCGCGCTGATGAGAATGGCGGTGAGACCGAAAATGAGGCTGATACCGTAGAGGAGGTGCACGGTATCTTTGTGGGAATATCCGAGGTGCCGGGCGATACGGTGGTGGATGTGGTCACGGTCGGGCGAAAAGATTCCGCGACGTTCCGCGGCGCGGCGTGCGATGGCGACAAGCGTATCGGTGATGGGCAGGCCGAGGGCGAAGATCGGTACGAGAAAAGTGAGATTGAGGGTCGGCTGGGCCGTTACGGGCAGGGCGAAGGTGGCGAGAATGAAGCCGAGGAAGAGGCTGCCTGAGTCTCCCATGAAGATGCTAGCCGGATGCTTGTTGTGCATCAGGAATCCGATAAGCGCTCCGACGAGGCAGGTGACGAGGACGAGATCGACAAGACCGCCCGATAGCATCATCGCGGCGGAGATCGATACCATCGAAATGAGGGTCACTCCGGCGGCGAGGCCGTCGAGGCCGTCGAGGAGATTCAGCGCGTTGACGATGCCGATGATCCAGAGGAAAGTGAAGGCAACGGAGATGAAGGCACCGAGCGTCCCCATGTCTTCGAGCGGGAGAAAGCCAAGGTTGAAGCGGAAACCACCTGCGATGATGAAGAGTGCCGCGGTGCATTGCATCGCGAGCTTGGTGCGCGGTTTGAGGTTGCGGAGATCGTCGCAGAGCCCGACAGCAAACATGAAGAGCGCGGCGGTGAGGAGCCACGGCGACGGCATCGGGACGGCACCGAAGGTTTCCGGAGCGATGTAGCCCAATCCGAGGAAGTAAAGGATTCCCGCAAGAAAACCTCCGGCGATGGCGATCCCTCCGACCCGCGGCATGGGCTGGGTATGCATGCTGCGCTGATTGGGGGAATCGGTGATTTGATACTTGATAGCGAGCGACTTAACGAAGGTGGTTAAGATTGCCGTCACCCCCGCCCCGACGGCTATACCGGAAGCTACAATGAAGATTTGAGTAGAAATTGCGATAGTGGACATGTTTTTGCGACCAGTGTTTAAGTATTTAAAACGAGGCGACCCTGCGTGATTCCGCAGGCGGAGTCAAGTAAGATTCCGGAAAAACTCGAAAAAACACGCAGGCCGGGCGTTCGGAAAACACTTATACCCATGTAGGGTCTAGTATTTATGCGGTTTGCGGCTCTGTCCTTCCGCTGGTGTGCGGATTTACCCTATATCACTCCGGGTTCAGTCCCATTCCTGGTTGTTTGCGGCTTTCCCGCAGGCGTGCGCCTCCGTCTGCGGGGCAAAACAGGCGTGAGGAGCGGATGACCGGCTCTCCTCCGGGTGGGCGGTCCGGTTCAATTGCGTCGGCACCCGGTTCCGGAGCGGCTTTGGGGTAAGTGTGCCCGATTGTGCCGCGGCGCGGCCTTAGGCGAGAGGGAGGCGGATGAAGAAGATGGTGCCGACGTTGGTTTCGGTCTTGAAAGCGATGCGGCCGCCGTGGGATTCGACGATGGATTTGACGATGGCGCTGCCGAGGCCGGTGCCTTCGCGCTTGCCGAAGGTTACGAACGGATCGAAGAATCGGTCGCGGATCTCCTCGGGGATACCCTTGCCGTTGTCGCGCACACGGACTTCGACGATTCGCTCTTTTGGCATGACCTCGCCTGTGATCTCGATTTTTCCGCCGTCCTCGCCGAAGGCGTCGATGGCGTTGCTGACGAGGTTCTGGAAGACGCGGAGCATCTTGCCGCGCTCGCCCAAGAACTCGGCGGCGGGGACATCCGTGTGGATCCGGATCTTGTCGCTGTCGAAGTAAGGGTGGTTGAGACTCTTGAAGTCGGCCAGGACCTCGCGCAAATTGAGACGGACTTTGTTGAGGTGTGTCTCCCCGCGGGAGAACTCGGCCAGCTCCCGCGCCATTTCCACCATGCGTTCGACTTGGTGCTCGATGTTATCGCACAGGCGCGCGGCGTCCGGCGAGGGCGCGCGCTGGCGCAGAATCTGCGCGCTCATACTGATGAGGCAGAAGGGATTTTTGAAATCGTGGATGATGGAATTCACCATGGCGCCGACAACGGCCATTTTTTCGCGGTGAAGGATGTCTTCGACGTAGTGGCGCGTTGTCTCGTGCAGGTGCTTGATGATGCTCTGCAAGAGGGTGTCGACGGGGCCGGGGAGCGTGTGCAGGAAATCGCGCAGGGCGCTTCCGCTCACTTTTGCGATGGTGGCGTCGCCGTCGACTTCCGCGCGCAGGGACCGCCGTTCGCCGGTGAGCACGCCCACTTCGCCGAAATGATCGCCCTTGCCGCTGTAGCTGACGGTCAGGTAATCGCCATTGGCCAGCCGCTTGCGGAAGGCAACCCGTCCTGCAAGGATAAGGTAGATGGCGTCGGAGGCGGAGCCTTCGTCAAAGACGACGCTGCCGTTGGTGAGTTGGGCAGTGCGCGCGGATTCAAGGAGTGGCCGGAGCCGTGCCTGCTCGATATTGGCGAAAAACGGATGCTTGGGCAGGGCGATGGTGGTGGACGCCGTCATGAATGGAGATGAGTCGGAAAAGCGGGAAAGGAGTCCGGGGAATACCGGATTTTTTCGCGGTTTTTTTATTGCCGCCTCTGAGCGAGGTCGAGAGAAAAAGCGGCGCGTTGCCGCGAAGGGTTTTTTCCTTGTCAGGCCGGGGCTTGTTCACGAGCATTCCAACTTTGCCGGAGTCGCGCAGCCATGCGATGGCTCCGCAGTCCGCTCTTTCAACGAATTGCCGAAAAAGGTGAAACCATAGCCGAAATGGCGACTGTCCCCGAGAGTGATCTTCGCCTCGACCTTTCCATGCGTGCTTCCGACCACGTTTGGTGGGAGTGGTATCCCGAGAGCGGGCGCATGGTCCTTGAGAGCGCGGGCCCGTGTGTCCTCGGCTACGACTTGTTTGACGGCGTTTGCCACCGAGACTACTGGGCGGAGCGCATTCACCCGGAGGACGCTCCTCGTGTGATGGCTTCGCTGCGGGAGCACATGGAGGGCAAGACGGCCCAATGGCGGGTGGAGCACCGCTTCCGCGCCCGTGACGGAAAATGGATCTGGGTGGAGGAGTTCGGTGAAGTGCGCGACCGCTTGGAGACGGGCGAGCCAGGGCGCGTGGTGGGTATCACGCGCCAAGTGCACGACGACCATTTTCTCGCGCGCCTTTTCGGTGAGGCGGACGAACTGCTAAAAGGCCTGTGCGAGTCATTGCCGGTGGCATTCTGGCTACGGGACGCTTCCGGCGTGGTCTGCCTCGCAAGTGCGGCGGCGGGGGAACGCCTGCCCCGACTGCGGCGGAGTCTCCCGGAAGATATCGCCGCCGACGAGGCGGAGGCAGCGGAGTGGGCCGCGGTCATCCGCGGGGCCGCTCTCGGCGAGGGGCGCCGCCACCTGCGCCGGGTCCGGCAAAACGGCGGAGTTGTCGATCTCTTTCTCGAAACGCGTCCCTTGACGGGCCGAAGCGGGGCCGTGAACATTCTCGAATGGATCGTCCCGCGCTGACGACTGACCTTGGATACATTCCACGCCTCGCGCATGCTCCGGGTGCGCGGTCGCTCCTGCGGGGGTGGGCGGCGGGGTTCCGCCGCAGCGGGAGCGGCCCTGTGGTGTTCGTGACCGGAAGCGACTCGTTACGCCGCCGTGGTTTCGAAGGACCTCTGCTGGACGCGCTACGCGCTACGGGTGCGCCTGTGGAAGTGTTCCGCGTGGCGGCCGAACCGTCCGACGAATGGGTGGACGCCGCACGTGAATCACTGCGGGGCGGGCCGGCGCCGTTCCTCGTTGTCGCGGCGGGCGGCGGGAGCGTCCTCGACGCCGGCAAAGCCCTCGCTGCCATGGTCACGGAGGACGGGCCGACGCTCGCTTTTCTGGAGGGGGTGGGGCACCTCGCGCCTTCCGGCAGCTGCCTACCGTGGATCGCGTTGCCCACCACGGCGGGCACCGGAAGCGAGGCCACGCACAACGCCGTCCTCGGGCGGGCCGGGAAAAACGGGTTCAAAAAGTCGCTCCGTCACCCTGCCTTCAAGGCGCGCGCGGTGATTCTCGACGGCGAACTGGCCGTCGGCTGCCCGCGGTTGACCTCGGCCGCCTGCGGCATGGACGCGCTCACCCAGTTGCTCGAATCCTACCTCTCGCCCGTGAGCCCACCGCTTCTCGACCGCTGGCTGGAGTGGGGGCTCGAACTGGCTTTCCGTTCCCTGCCGACCGTCGCGGCGGGAACGGGGGTGCGGCCGGAAATCGAGTGCCGCCACGACCTCGCAATGGCCGCCTTCCTTTCCGGCGCAGGATTGGCCCATTCAAACCTCGGCACCGTGCACGGGTTTGCCGGTCCTCTTGGTGCCCGTGTGTCGGTGCCGCACGGTGTCGTCTGCGGGACATTGCTCGCACCATGCCTGCGTGAGAGCGTGGCATGGTTGGAGGCGGACGGTTGCGACGCCGCCTCGCTCCGCAAGCTTGCCTGTGCGGGGCGCATCTTCGCGGGCGCGGCACCGCCGGGGATGCGAAAGCCTCCGGAGCCGGCCAAGGACGGGGAGAGCCGCCGGTACCTAGTGGAGACCCTCGCTGACTGGACGGAGCGCATGGAGTTTCCTCCGCTGCGGCGCTACGGTGTGGATGAAGCCATTGTGGACGAACTCCTCCCGAGAATATCCAACCGCAACAATCCCGCCGACCTGCCTCCTGATACGCTGCGCGCTGTTCTCCGCGAACGCCTCTAGAAAAGCGCACGCCGCAGGCAGCTTGTTGCAGCCCGTACTGTCCCGGGGAGGCGGCCAAGCGTGGCAGCGTCGATTCATTCCACAGTCCACAAAAAAACCCGCAACCTCAAGAGGTTGCGGGTTCCGGAAAGGTGGCGGGATAGACGGGACTTGAACCCGCGGTTCAATCCGTGGTTATCAATTACTGATTTGTGTCTCTGGAACCCGCATAAATGCTGAACTGTGGTAATAGTGGCAATAATGTCTTGCCATGGGGGTGTTAGCAGTCTGTTAGTATAGGCCGAACTTCAAACCATCAACCCGCCCGCCGCAAACATGGCCAGCATCCATACCCGCAAATCGACGAAATACTTCATCGCCTGCTTCCGCGACTCCGCCGGACGCCAACACACACGCTCAACGCGAATCGAAGCCTTCCCCGTCCACGAGGATCCGAAAGAACGCGCCCGCCTTGCCGGGGAAGCCCGCCGGAAAGCAAAGGGCGTCGCCGATTCATTTGAGCGCGCTTCCCGTGGCGAACTGAAGCGGGAAACCGCTATCCGCGAAACCCTGCTTTCCCTTGTCGAACTGGCCGGGGGGCCGCGCCTGAAGGTGAAGACCGCCGACGAATTCTTGACGGCATGGGTGGAAGACGCCGAAACCGCCGGGAAGACGGAAACGACGCTGAAGCGTTACCGCCAAGTGAAGCGGGAATTCCTTGCCCATCTAGGCGACAAGGCCGACGCGCCCGCCGAACATATCACGCCGGAAGACGTGCAAGGCTATGTAATCGCCCTTCGCGCCAAGGGACTCGCGCCGAAGAGCCTGCAAAACACGCTGAAAATCCTCCGCATTCCCTTCACGCTGGGGCACCGCCTCGGAAGCCTGACGACCAACCCCGCCGCCGCCGTGAAGGTGGAATCGTCCCTCGGTGTCGAAAGGGGCACGTTCACGAAAAACGAAATCCGCGCGCTTCTCACCGCCTGCGACGGCTTCGAAAACGGCGAGCAATGGCGCACGGCGGTTCACCTTGGCTATTATGCCGCGCTGCGGATCGGGGACGCCACCGGGCTTTCGTGGGGGGCCGTGGACTTCCAGTGCCGCGCCCTTGTCTTCACGCCTGAGAAGACCCGCCGCATGGGCCGCAAGGTGATTATTCCCTTCGCGCCCGCGCTCGAACGGCACCTGCTTTCGCTTACCGCGTCCGACAACCCGGAAGAGCCGTTGACGCCCGATCTGAAGACGCCTGCCGGGGAACGCCCGAAGCTCTCAAAAGCTTTCGCCCGCCTGCTTCGCCGTGCAGGGGTGGACAACCCGCAAGAGCGCTCCCACGCCGTGAAGACCGGGGGCCGCGCCGTCTCGAAGAAATCGTTCCACGCGCTGAGACATTCGCTTGCGAGCGACCTTGCGAACGCGGGAATCCCGCCGGAAATCCGGATGGCCGTCACCGGACATTCGGACCTGCGCACGCATGGCAAGTATTCGCACCTTGACCCCGAAACCATCCGCGCCGCTTTGGCAAAACTGGCATGAATGCGCCCGACCTGCACCCGGACGAATGGCAGCTTTGGCGAATACCGAACGCCGAACGCCGCGCCGCGCTTGCGCACGAAATTGACCGCGAGCGGCACCGCCAAGACATTCAAACTCTTCGCCCGCCGCCGCCGTGGCTTTCCCTACCGCCGGAAAAGCGCACGGACGAATCCGGGCCGGGGCTGTGGCCGGACCTCGAACCGGACCCCGAAACGGGCCGGATTCCGCGCGGCGAGGGCGACCCGCCGAACGTGAGGCACCGATACCGAGCGCATGTTCTTGCGTTCGACGGCTGGCAGGCCGAACCCTCCGACCTGCTTGCGGCGCAATTTATGATCGACCCGGACGCGCCGCGCGGGGACTTGCTGAAGGCCTTCGGACGATGGTTGGAAGAAAACGGCATCGGCACCGGAAAGGCACGCAAGGGCGTGCGTGAATCCGTCCTTACCGACCGCCTGCGCTGGATCGCCCTTTACCGCCTGCACCGCGGCGCGGTGCAGGGGGCTGAATACTGGCGACCGTTGGCCGGGACCGAATTCCAATTTTGGGGAAGGAAGGACACCGCTGCGGACGTTCGCGACAAGGTTGACCGTCTTGGATGGTTCGCCGCTGTGAATAACATGGTCGACGCCCGCCGCGCCCGCATTCTCGCATCGAAAAAAGAGAAATAGCCTTCGGAGCAACCGCCCGCGAAGCCGCATGGAAAGCGGGCTGAGAAAAAACTCAAATTGCCGGATTTGAGAAAATGGACGTGCGATGGCTATTTCGCTATTATCGCCAGCATGGAAAACAAACCCATGCCCACCGAAACGACCGCCGAGGCCCGCTGGCTTCCGCTCCCACCTACCGCGAAAGCCTGCCCGTATAGCGGGCTGAAACGGTCGCACCTTCAGAACCTAATCAGGAAGCACCCGGACCGCATCCGCGCCGCGAACTTGCGCGAACCGGGAAAGCGTAAGGGCCGTTGGCTTGTCTATTGGCCTTCGCTCAACGCCTTCTTGCAGGGAGAAGCGGAAGCCACGTGTGCCGAACTGACCGAGGCGGAAATTGCACATCTGCCGAGCGGGGACGGACAGCGCTCGAAGCCGGGGGGAGGTGAGTCATGAGCGCCGCCGCAGAAACCAGACTCGCGCTCGACGGCGTCGAACGCACCGACCTGCAATATAACGAGGGCATCATCGCCAAGGGAATCGACACGTTCAAGAAAGTGGGCGAGGCGCTGGCCCGCATCCGCGACGGGCGCTTGTATCGGGAAAGTCACACCACATTTGAGGAGTATTGCCGCGAGAGGTGGAACATGAAGCGGGCGCATGCCTACCGCATGATTACCGCCGCTGAGGTGGCGTCTCCAATTGGAGACAAAATCACTGCGGAATCGCAGGCAAGGGAGTTGGCGAAAATACCCGAGGAGCGCCGCGCCGAGGTTGTGGAGCGGGCGACAGAGGCCTCCGGGGGCAGGCTCACCGCCGCCGCCATCCGCGAGGCGTGGCAAGGCACCGCCGAAAACAAGCCCACCGAACTGCCGCCGCTCACTGAGGCGGGCAAGAAAGCCTGCGAACTCTGGCCGGACCGACGCGACGCCATCGTGTGGGCGCGGTGGGCGCTGGGCAGGAGCTTTGCGCAGATTGCCGAGGATACCGGTCTAGGCGTCGATGAGGTTACCGCCGTTATATCCCCGAAACCGCACAGATGGGGAATAGGGCGGGTGGACGACAAATCGCTTGCCGTGTGGCACGAAGCGGTTTGCCGCGAGGCCGATGTGATTCTTCACCGGTGGCGCGTGGAAGGATGCGCGCGATGCGAACGTGAAATCATCCGCGAAGACCTTGACCCGGAGGTGACCGCGCGGGCGCTGGCCCGTCTGCAAGGGGCGGCGCAATCGGTTGTCGCACCGCAGGCGGGCTACCTTGACGACCTGCTTCTGAGCGGTGAATTTTGCCGAGGGACGTATGCGGCGTGCTACTACCTCGCCATCGAGGTAGCACGGGACGCGGCGGGCATTCAACCGATGGACAAGAACCACAAACCGCTTTTCTTGTTTGCTGCCGCGCATGCCTACAACCTCTTCGGTGAGGCCGTCGCCGCCGGGGGAGGTAGCAAGTGAGCGCGCCGCCCGGAAATGAAGAAGCGCCCGGACCCCTCCACGGGCCGGACGCCAAAACCACCGTCACACAAGAACCGTCTACCGAATTGCCGCGCGTGTCAACCGTATCCAGCGCGAGGGACACCGCGACAACACACCGCCCGCTCGCCGAGGTGCTCGACGAGATCAAGGACGGCACCCATGCCGCCGCCGTCGCTGCGATCCGGGCCGAATCCGATCCGGCGCGGCGTCGGGAGCTGAAACGGCGCCTGCCCGCCGTGCTCTTCGCCGGGACATTCAGCGTCCGGCGCAACGACGCGCTCGAAACGCCAAGCGGTTTCCTCGTTCTCGACTTCGACGACCTCGACGACGCGCCCGGCGTCCGCGACCGGATGGGAGCGGACCCGTGCGTGCGCGCGGCGTTCGTGAGTCCGTCCGGCAACGGCGTGAAAGCCTTGCTGCCGACGGGGGACCGCCCCTACCGCGAAGCGTTCGCCGTTGCAGAGGAATACTTGTGGAGCAACTACGGGTTGCAGGCCGATCCCAGCGGCAAAGACCCGGCGCGCTTGTGTTTCGTGAGCCATGACCCGGACATGGTGGAGAACGCCGGGGCCACCGCGCCGCCCGACCGGCGCGCACCGCCGGATGATGCGCCGTCACCGCCCGAGCATCGGGAAAAGACCTACGCACGCACACCCGAAGACGTGGCAGAAATGCTTTCGTACGTCCGGGGCCGCCCCGGCTATGACGAATGGATCCGGATAATTGCGGCCGTCTCCCATGCCGTGGGGCCGGACACCGCCGAACGCCTTCTTTGTGCATGGCGACCTGAGGAGGTCGAGGGCGAATACAGGGAGAAACTACGGCACCCGCTTGAAAGGGTCACCGTCGGAACCCTCGTGGAAATCGCCAAGGCGCACGGCTGGACGCCGGGGCCGCGCGGCGAGGATCGCGCAATCGGTTGGACGGACTCGACGCAGGCGGGCACCTACACTTTCACCGCGAGCGAGCCGGACACCGAGGACGGGGCGGAAGATGCGGGACATTGGGGCGTCGACGCCCTCGACTTGATCGAGACGTATCCCGACTACCGCCCCGAGGTTGTCGCCGGTCTCATCCGCGAGGGCGAGGTGTGCAACATCATCGCCGCCCCGAAGACCGGCAAGTCGTGGCTTGTCCTCGACATGGCCCTGAGCGTGGCCACCGGGCGCGCTTGGCTGGGCCGTGAGACGTGTTCCGCGCCCGTCTTGATGGTCGACGCAGAGTTGCACGGCGAAACCCTCGCACAGCGGTTGAAGTCCGTTACCCGCGCCCTGAACATTGTCCTGCCGCGCGGCGGGGTGATCGTCAAACCGATGCGGGGGAAGGCCGCGCCGCTCGTGTGTCTGGCTCACAACATCATCGCCGGGGCAAAGCGCGCCGGGGCAAAGCTGATCGTCATCGATGCCTTGTATCGTTTCTGGGGAGAGCATCAAAGCGAGAATGACAACGCTGCGGTCACACAGGTTTTCAATATCAGTGACGAAATCGCCGAGGCCGCCGGGGCCGCCGTGATCGTGGTTCACCATTCCAGCAAAGGGAACCAAGCTGGCAAGGCCGTCACGGACGGCGGGAGCGGGGCCGGGGCGATTTCGAGGGCCGCCGACACCCATGTGTTCCTGCGGGAGCACGAGGAGGATGGGCAAATCGTCATGGAGGCCGTCACCCGGTCCTTCGCGCAACCGCCGCCCGCCGTCCTTCACCGCACACCCGCGAATCTCTGGGAGATCGCCGAAGGGGCGGACCCCGCGCGGCTGGCGGGGGCGAAGACTCCCAACGCATCCGACCGGATCGACGACGACAAGCTGCTCTCGTTCCTCCGGGCCAACCACGAATCGCGGGAGGTGATCGCAGCGAGGATTGACACCGCCGGACTGAAATTCTCGACGGCGAAACTACGCGGTCGCTTGGACCTGCTGTTCACCGAGGGGAAGGTGTTCACGTCAAAAGGTCCGCGCGGCGTGGCCCTCTACGGCACCGCGCCCGCGCCTGACACCGACGTTGGCACCCGGATCGCCGAGGCGGCTTCGCGGCTGCCGGAAGCCACCGATTCCGCCATTGCTGCCGAGGTTGGTTGCACGGATCGCGCCGTCAGAAAATGGAGGGCAGGACGTGAATAGCGGAACACCTACCGGAACAGCTTTGGAACACCGCCGGAACACCTACCTGTTCCGTTTGGAACACCTATGTGCGACCCCTGTAAGGGGCGCACGTAGACGTGTTCCAAACCGCCGGAACACCTGCAACCGAATAACCCACCACACACAGCACCATGACCACCGACACCCGCCGCCGCGTCGACGACCTACGCCGGCGCGAAGCCGTCCTTTGCATGGACGCACGCGACGACCGTAGCCTTTGCGACGTAACCCGCCGCCGCTGGCAGTTGAACCGCCTCCGTCGTGCTATCCGCAACGCCGAAAGGACGGCCAACGCATGAGCGACGCCGCCGACCGCGCCCGCGCCTGTCTCGCCGTCATGGAGAAGCACCGGCCCCCGAAACCCGGCATCGCCGAAGTCTTCGGCGAGGATTACGCGGACGAATGCCGAAGGCTGGTTGCGCACGCCGTCGAGGCTGGCTGGATACTTGACCCGCGCCGGAAGGAGAACGCCGCGCCTGTGCCATCCTCGCGAGCCTGAGACCCATTTACGCATACCCCCCCCCCCCCCCGCCCCGGGGGGCGGCGCCCCCGCGCCCGGCGCGCGGGGGGGGGGG
>JAFIGH010000110.1 GCA_020831525.1 Opitutales bacterium | reverse complement strand
CCCCGCCGGCACCACCGCACGCGGCACACGCCGCGACTTGCGCGGCACACGGTGCAATACCGCTACGGAAACCACGGTGTCCTCCGCACCGTCCGCAGAATTCTTCCGTTCGATTTCCGCAGGTTTCACTTTCATGTTCTTCATCCTGTCGGCAAAATCGCCGTTGTCAATGGATATTTACATGGTATATTATTTTGTCAAGTGTAAATTACATTGTAGGTATTTGTATATCTGCGGGGATTGACGGGGGGCGTGTGGTGGTTACGGTTTTTTTCATGCGATGCTCCCGGATTCCGGTTGCGGGGAGAGCGGTGGGCGACCAGCGCTGTCTTCTGCCTTTTCTTGTCTTTGCGGTCGGCTTGGCGATGCCTGTCGCAGCGGAACCGCCGCCGATCATTTCGGGAGCGGCACGTTTTCATCCGGTTTTTGCGCCGAACGGGATGGTGGCGACACAGGAGCGGCACGCGACGGAGGCGGCCCTGGCGGTCTTGGAGGAAGGCGGCAACGCAGTCGACGCAGCGGTTACAGCGGCCTTCACGCTGTCAGTTACTTTGCCGCGGGCGGGTGCCCTCGGCGGAGGGGGATTCATGGTCGTGCATCAGGCGGAGAAAGGCCGCACCTTCGCGATCGACTACCGCGAAACCGCGCCCGCGGCGGCGCACCGCGACCTGTTTTTGCGCGAGGACGGGACGGCGGATCCTTCGAAGTCGCGGTTCAGCGCGCTCGTTGTCGGTGTGCCGGGCAATGTCGCGGGTCTGCTGCATGCGTTGGAAAACTATGGAACAGTGGACCGTGAGCGTGCACTCGCTCCGGCCATCACGCTGGCCGAGGAAGGTTTTCCGGTAACGAAAGACCTCTTTGACAGCCTCGTCATCGCCGCGCCGCGTCTCTTCCGGGATCCAGCGGCGCGGGAGGTCTTTTACAGCCGCTTCGGCGCCCCGCGCGCCATCGGCGAGACACTGCACCAGCCGGATCTAGCGGGTACCCTGCGGCGTATCGCCGAGGAGGGGGTGGCTGGATATTACAGCGGTCCCGTGGCGGAGAAGACCATCGACTTTCTGCGCGAACGCGGCGGCATCATGACGACGGAGGATCTGGCAAACTACCGGCCGGTTGAAAGGTCCACGGTGTCGGGAAGCTACCGCGGCCACACCATCCGCTCCATGCCGCCCCCGAGCAGCGGCGGGGTGCATTTGCTGCAAATCCTGAAAATGATCGAGCCGGAGGACATCGGTGCGATGGAGTTCGGCTCAGCGCGCAGCATCCACCTGATGGCCGAGGCGATGAAGCGCGCCTACGCCGACCGGTCGGTGCATCTGGGCGACACGGACTTTGTCGACGTGGCGTTGGCGGAGCTGCTTGACCGCGCCTACCTCGGCCGCCGTATGGCGGATTTCTCGCCGCGCGCCGTGACGCCGGCGGAAGAGATTGCGCCCGGAGATCCCTTCGAATCCAGCGAAGGCGACAACACGACCCACTTCTCCATCGTCGACGCCCATGGCAACGCCGTTTCCAACACCTATTCGATCAATTTCAGCTACGGTGCGCAGATGATGGCCCCCGGCACGGGCGTGCTCCTGAACAACACAATGGACGACTTTTCGGCCAAGCCAGGCGCACCCAACGCCTACGGGCTCATCGGCGGCGAAAAGAACGCCGTCGAAGGCGGCAAGCGGATGCTCAGCAGCATGACGCCGACCATCGTCCTCGACGGCGACGGCGATGTTTTCCTTGTCACGGGTAGCCCCGGCGGCAGCCGCATCATCACCACGACACTGCACATCGTTGTGAACACCGTCGACCACGGGATGAATATCGCCGAGGCGACAAACGCGCCGCGTTTTCACCACCAGTGGCTGCCGGACTACCTGCGAATCGAAAACGGCTTCAGTCCCGACACGCTCGAAATCCTCCGCGGCTACGGCCACGAAATCCGGGAGATGGATGCGATGGGTTCGACGCAGTCGATCCTGCGCTCCGGTAGCTGGTGGACAGGCTCCTCCGACCCGCGCCGGCCCGACGCGGCCACGCTCGGGCACTGAAGAATTCGCCGAAATCCAAATTCCGGCTTGCCCGCGGAAGGTTGGCCGCATACCGTCCCACCCATGCTTGGAGAGCACCCAGAGTTGGCCGCCCTCCTCCTCGAGGAGGTCATTGCCTTTGTCTTCGCGGGCACGGCTCTTCTCTTTATCGCGGTTTTGATCGTGCTCCTCCGACGCGAAAACCGCGGCCCGCGCCTCGAGCATGCCCCGCCCGCAGAGAGCCTTGCGTCGCTGAAGGACCGGGAGGTGGACATCCTCGAGATTTACGACGACGTCGTCGTTATTCCGCCGCCGCGCTCGCTGAACGGCGGAGGGTCGACCAAGCCGCACCTCGTCCGCCGCACAGCCAAAGTGCGCGACCGCCGGTCCGGGAACGTCTATCTTACGCGGTTGACCGCGCCGACGGAAGAAACCCTTTGAGAGCCGCCGCCGGAAGCGTGGTGCGGGTTGTTTTTTTCCAGCGATGAAGAAAAAAGGTTTGGGCTGCCGGACCATTTAGCGTCTCTTTGCCGCCTGTCGACCGGACCGGAGACACTCTGTATTCGGTCTATGTGCCCGTCCGAACCAATACCTGATCTGTGGAAGACCTGCTTTTCCTGCGCAACCTTGGCCTGATGTTCATCGCAGCAGGTGTGGCCGCTTTCATCGGGCGGTTCGCCCGCGTGCCGGGTATTGTCGCGTATATCATCGCGGGGCTCGTCCTCGGCCCGGCCCTCGGCGTCGTGGAAGTGGATTACGCCATGGAGACGATCGCGGAGTTCGGGATCGCCCTGCTGCTCTTTCTCGTGGGACTGGAGCTGAGCTTCGACAAGATCAAGGACGTCGGAAAGGTGGCGGTTGCGGCCGGCCTCGGGCAAGTGGTGTTCACGGCGGCGGGCGGGTATTTCCTCTGCTGGCTGCTGGGGTTCGGCCCGATGGACAGCCTCTTTCTCGCCGTGGGCCTGACCTTCAGCAGCACGGTCGTTGTCGTGAAGCTGCTCGATCAGCTCGGCGACCTCAACCGCCTCTACGGACGGATCGCGGTGGGGATCTTTCTTGTCCAAGACCTCGTCGTCGTTCTCGTTCTCACCTTGCTCGCGGGAATCGCCCGCGGCGAGGAAGCCGCCGCGGACCTGACCTTCGCCACCGTCGCCATCGGGATCTTCAAGGCGTTCGGCGGGATGACGCTGCTCCTCCTCGCCGTCATCGCCACCTCTAAGTTCGTCCTTCCCCGCCCCTTCGGCTGGGCGGCGCGCTCGCCCGAGGTGATCTTCCTGTGGGCGCTGTGCTGGTGCTTTGTTGTCGTTCTCGCGGCAGAGGAGCTGGGGCTGTCGCTAGAGATCGGCGCATTCCTCGCGGGGATCAGCCTCGCGCAGATGCCCTACAACGACGATCTGCGCCGCCGCGTTCACCCACTCATGAATTTCTTCGTCGCGGTGTTCTTCATTTCTCTCGGCATCCAAATGGAATTTGAGGAAGCCGCCGCGGCATGGCCCGCTTCCATCGCACTGTCACTCTTTGTCCTCATCGGCAACCCGCTGATCTTCATGATCATCATCACGCGCATGGGCTACGCCGAAAAGACAGCCTTCAAGACGAGCGTGACGGTTGCACAAATCAGCGAGTTCTCGTTTATCTTCGCCGCCATGGGGGTCACGGCTGGCCTGATCGGATCGCAGATCCTGTCCATCACCGCGCTTGTCGGCGTGATCACCATCGTCGTCTCGGCGTACATGATTCTGCAAAGCGAACGGCTCTACCGTATCGTCCGCGCGACCGGTGTGCTGCGGATGTTCCTCGCGCGCCAGAACGCCGACGGCGATGATTCCCTGCGACAACGATCCGGCCACGTGGTTGTCGTCGGAATGAGCCCCTTCGGGCGGAACATCGTGCGGCGGGTCCATGATCTCGGCCACACCGTGTTGGCGGTCGACACCGATCCGGTGAAACTTTACGGTCTGCCATGCGAGACCATGATCGGAAACATCGAATACGCGTCCGTCGTGGAGGAATCCGATCTGCCGCGGGCACGCCTTGTCATTTCCGCCCTGCAGATCGAGGACACGAACCAGCTCCTCGCCTTTCGCTGCAAGGAGTTCGCTGTTCCCTGCGCCATCCATGCCTTCGACCCTTCGGTGGTGGACGACCTTCTCGAGCTGAACGTCGGGTACCTTATGATGCCGAAAGTCGACGGCGTCATGGCCGAGCGTGAACTCCTGAAAGAGGAGGGGCTGCTGTGATCACGATCACTCTTCTCCTCGCCGCCGCCGCGCTTGCCACCGGGCTCGCCCGCTTTCTCCACTTGCCGAGCATCCCGCTCTTTCTCCTCGCCGGACTCGGACTCCAGCTTGGACTTGATTTTGCGAACCAAGAAATCTCCGAGACCTTCCTGCAGAGCATCCTCGAACTCGGGCTCGCCGTGCTCGTCTTCGGGGCGGGCGTGGAGCTGAGCCCGCGGCGCATCCGCAAGCAGTGGAAAGCGGTTCTCGTCGTCGGCTTCGGCGAGTTTATCCTCATCGCCGCAGTCAGCTTCGGCGTGTCGCTTCTCCTCGGGTTCGATCTCGTGGCCGCGCTCTTCATGGCCGCCGCGCTCGCCGCCAGCTCGACGATCGTCGTCGTGCGCCACCTCAAGCGCACGCAGCGGATGTTCGAACCCTTCGGCCGGCTCGTCACGGGGGTGCTCCTCCTTCAGGACGCGCTCATCATCACGGTGATCGTGGTGCTAGTACGTCTGGGCGGCGGGGCGCCGGCTGTCGTCGGCGGTCTCGCGGGCATGATCGCACTCGCCCTCGTCGCCTATGTTTTCTACCGGTGGATCGTGCCCTTCGTGACATTGCGTTTCCACCTCGATGACGAGGAAACTTTGCTTTTCGCACTGCTGCTGCTCTTCCTCTTCGGTGGGCTTTCCGTATGGCTCCAACTGCCCTTCATCGTCGGCGCTTTCCTCGCCGGATTCACACTCTCCGCCTTCCCCACCAACGGGCTCGTGCGTGGGCTACTCGCCTCCTTTTCGGACTTCTTTCTCTCCGTCTTTTTCATCGCGCTGGGCATGTTCATCACACTGCCGGGCCCCGGGGTCCTCGCCCATGCGGCGGTGCTCTCGCTTGCCGTGATTGTCTTCACCGTCGTCGGCGTGGCGTTCCTTGCCGAACGACTCGGCTTCAACGCGCGCTATGCCCTCTTCGCAGGACTGCTCCTCACGCAGACGAGTGAGTTTTCCCTCATCCTCGTTCTTCAGGGAGTGAACGCGGGTCTCCTCGCGCCCGAGGTCTTTTCCCTCATCGCGGTGCTCACCGTGACGACGATGACGCTCACCCCCTTTCTCGCCACCGACCGTGTGGCCGCTTTTCTGATGCGCATGCACCCGCGCGCCCGGCGGCGGGATGACCACGGCTCGACGCCGGCGGGGCACATCCTCATCATCGGCCTCGACTTTTTCGGCGAACACCTCATCGATCCGCTCCGCGCCGCCGGACACCGCGTTGTTGTGCTCGACGATGATGCCGTGCGGGTGCGCCAGCTCTGCGACCGCAACATCGATTGCCGCCAGATCGAAACCTACGAACCGATGCTCCTCGACCGCGCCGGACTGTCCCGCGCGAGGGCCGTTCTCTGCGCACCGAAACACGTGGAAGATATCGAGCCCGTCCTGCGCCACGCGCGGACCATGGGCGGACCGACGCCACTTGTGCGGGTGGCCGACGAGATCGAGGGCAAACGGGTCGAGGCCCTCGGCGGTCGTCCGGTAGTCACCGCGGAGCACGCACTCGACCAACTGATCGACTGGATCAAGCCGAATATCGGTGCCCCTGCGGCGGACTAGGCCCGCGCGAATTCGGCACGCCGGGGTAGCCATCGCGGCGGATTTCATGCAAAGTCTTCTCTATGAAACGCGGAAAGAAGATACTCATCGCCGTCGTCGCCCTTCTCCTTGCGCTCGCTTTTATCTGGACGCGGGTGCAGGCGGCGGAGCCGGAGCCGGAGCCGGTCCGGGTCCTTGCCTTCGGCGACAGCCTGACAGCGGGCTATGGGCTCGATCCCGAAGATGCCTATCCCGCGCTTCTTGAGGCCATTGCGCGCGATAAAGGCTTCCATCTGACCGTGCGCAACGCCGGGCTGAGCGGGGAAACCACGGCGGGCGGCCTGCGCCGCATCGGGTGGGTGCTGCGGCAGCCCGTGGACGTGCTCATCCTCGCCCTCGGCGCCAACGACGCTCTGCGTGGGCAGGATCCGGAAGCGACGGAGAACAACCTCCGCACAATTATCGCAGAGGCGCGCGAGGCGCATCCGGACGTGACGATCCTCCTCGCCGGGATGTTTGCCCCGCCCAATCTAGGCTCCGACTACCGCCGCGCTTTCGACGGCATCTTTCCGCGGATCGCCGAGGACGAGGAAGTCCGGCTGGTGCCATTTTTACTCGAAGGCGTGGCGGGCGACCCTTCGCTGAACCAAGCCGACGGTATTCACCCCACCCGAGAGGGTCAGCGGATCATGGCCCGCACGGTGTGGGCGGAACTTCACCGCGCGCTCGAAGACAGCGCCCCCGGCGCAGGCTGACGCGCCTCAACCGATCCGTAGAAGCAGGACCGTGCGGTCGTCACTCATCGGATCGAGGGCCGAAAAGCGGCGCAGGTGCCGGTCGAGCCTTGCAAGAGCAGCGTCGAGCGGTTGCTCAGAGTAGCGGCAGAGCGCGTCGACCATACGCTGCCGCCCGAACTCCTCGCCGTGCGCGTTGAGAGCCTCGGTGACACCGTCTGTATAGAGAGCGAGCATGTCTCCGGAGGCCAAGCGGCAGGTGCCCTCGTCAATGCCTTCGTCGAAAAGTTCGCCGTCGGCCATGCCCAACGCCATGCCCCCTGTCTGCAGGAGTTCGGGATCGCATTGGCCCGCGCGAATCACGAGGGCGGGCTCGTGGCCGGCGCGGCAATAGCGCAACTCGCCCGTATCCGCTTCGAAAACCCCGAAAAAGAGCGTGATGAACATTCGCGGCGGCATATCCGCTACAAGCGTCTCATTGAGCCGGCGCGTGACCTTCGCGGGAGATGTTTCGCCCTGCGCAATGAGCCTCAGGGAAGCGCGGCAGGCCGACATCATCAAGGCAGCGGGCGCACCCTTGCCGGACACATCGGCGATGGCCAGCCCGTAGCGTCCCCCGCCGATCGGAAAGGCATCGTAGTAATCACCCCCGAGCTGTCCGGAAGCCTGCGCCATGGCCTGCACTTCACAGGCACCCATGTCCGGAAAATCCGAAGGCAGGAGGTGCTGCTGGACCTCGCGCGCCATGCGTAGTTCGCGCTCGCTCACCTCGCGCGCCATCTCCTCCGCCTCCTTCCGGCCCGAAATATCGGTGAGCACGCCCTCGTGATGGGTGGCGCGCCCGTTTTCATTGCGGCGCACGAGCGTATGGTCGTCGATCCAACGCACCCGCCCGTCGGGGCAACGGATGCGGTATTCCTGCTTGTATTCGTCGTGGTGGGCGGCGTCGTGCGCCTCCAACTCGGAGACCACACGGTCGCGGTCGTCCTCGTGGACGATGTCCATGAAGTTCAGCTCGCCTTCCGTGAACAGGCTCGGCTCGTAGCCGAACTGCTTGACACTCGCGGAGACATATTCCGTCGGCCACTGCCCGTCCTCCGAGCGGAAGAGCACCACGACCGAGGGCGAGCGGTCGATGATGCGCTCCAGTTCCTCGCGGCGGGCAAGCGCGGCTTTGAGTTCTTCCTGTGTGCGGCGCCGCAGCGTGATATCGCGGCCCACCCCGAAGAACGAAGGAATGCCCTGCTGGTCGAGATAGCGTGAACCCGCCGAGGCGTGCCACAGCCAGCTCCCGTCGAGGTGCTTCGCACGGTATTCGATGTGGTCGGGACGCGTTTCATCGTTGACCACAGCCTCGATGAAGGCCCGGCACGTGTCGGCGTCATCCGGATGGACAAAGTCGAAAAACGAGCGACCGAGGGCGGCATCCACCGGATGCCCAAGCTTGCGCGTCCATGCGCGGGAGAGAAACTTATATTTGAAATCCGGTGTGAGGGCATAGAGGATTTCGCTCGAAGTGTGCAGGTAGTTGCGCCAGCGCCGCTCGCTGTTGCGTAGTTCCTGCTCCGCCGCGCGCCGTGCCGAGATGTCCTCGAGCATGGCGAAGTGGTGCGTCACACGCCCCGCCTCGTTGCGCAGAACCGCGACGGTGAGGTTGGCCCAGACGGCCTTGCCGTCTTTGTGGATATAGCGCTTCTCCAGCGCGAAGCGGTCCCGCCGCCCTTCGTAAACCTCGCGCGTCAGCTCGATCTGCTTGAGGCGGTCCTCCGGGTGCGTCGCCCGCATGACGTTGCGGATGTCGAGTGCCTCCTCCCGGCTCATCCCGATAATCTCACAAAAGCGGGCGTTGACATGATTGGCCCCGGGATGCCCATGTTCATCGACCTCGCGCCAGCTGATCCCGATAGGCGCATGGTTGAAGAAGGTTGCAAGCTGCACTTGCGCCAGCTTCAACTCTCCGCTGTCTTCGCTTAAGCGGTTTTCCGAACCTCCTTGATCCCTATCCCCGTTTTCGGCGGCCATCGCATTTCGTTTGCGCCGCGGGCGGCATGCCCCGGCAAATACCTTGAAAAGACGCACCTTCGCGCAGGCAGGGCGGTGTTACAAGTTTGAAAAGCCGTTATGCGGCAGGTGGACGCAGGAGCACGCGGGTTTGACCGGTCGCTCCGCAAGTGTAGCTTGGCACGATGCCGCAAGTCAGCCGAGCCCTTCGTTCCCTTTGCCTCACCTGCATGCCGCCCGGTATGCGGCGCCGTGTGCTGGAAACACGTCCCAATTGGCGCAAAGCCGCACCTCCTGGAATGTCATTCATTTATGGCGAATACCTCGGCGACATCCGCCTGCACATCGACACCCGCTACCTTGTCGAGCGGATTGCATGGACGGGTGCCTACGAACCTGAACTGCAGCACTACATTCGCCGCAGCCTCCCTCCCGGCGCCGTCGCCCTCGATATCGGAGCGAATATCGGAGCCGTCACCCTCGGGCTGGCTCAGCAGGTAGGTCAGCAGGGGCGGATCCACGCGTTCGAACCGGCCCCGCCCAACCGGAAACGCCTCGCAGCCAATCTCGACCTGAATCCGGATCTTGCCCGTCGAGTCGACGTGCATCCGGTCGCGCTCGGCGAAAAATCCGCCAACCTGTATTGGAATGAGGAGCCAGGCAATCCGGGCAACGGATGGCTCCGCGATTCGGGGAAGATACCGGTGCCTGTGCGGACTCTCGACGAAGTCGCACCGCAACTGAATCTTTCCCGCCTCGATTTCATAAAGATCGACGTCGAAGGCATGGAAGAGGCAGTCCTGCGCGGCGGGAGGGACACGGTGTGCCGCTGGAAGCCAGTGCTCTACTTCGAGACCCTCGCGCGGTTCCGCAACGAAGGCACCGGACACGGATCGATTCTAGACGATCTACGGCCTCTAGGGTACCGCTTCCACCGTCTCCGTACTGACGGAACGCCTGTGCCGCTCGCACCCGGTAAATGGGACAGCTACACCCTAGCGGTGGCATAAGCACACCATTGCCGGCCCGCAATCAACGCAACGACCGGAGTTGCGCCGCGGAGGGAGGCGCCGACTCCGACTCCGGCGAAGCACGGTGCCAAACCAGCACAAGAACAGTCGCGGCGACGGCACCAGTCAACGCGCCGACAAGCAACGCGGTCGGCAGCGGAACGTGAAATACAACGGCTGCAAAGAAAACAATCGCTGCCGCGAGGCAGCCGCCAATAGAGGCCAAAACCTTGTAGTGAACGCGCATGGGGTAACGGGAATGGAACGGTGCGTTAGAAACGGTGAAAAAAAATACAGAAGAATTTAAATCCGTCCGCCTCCCCCGCGCAACTGCAAAATACAATTTTTATTCCGGCAAAAACTCGGCACGGCCCGCTGCCCAGATATCATAGGCGAGGGCCTTTCCGCCCGCCGCCGCCCGCATGCGCACAACGCCGCCCGCCGCCTGGACGAGGGCCAGCCCCGCCGCCACATCCCAGAGGCGGATAGAACTTTCGTAATAGACGTCCGCCCGCCCCGCCGCCACGTAGGCGAGCGCAAGCGCGGCGGAGCCCACCATACGCACCTTCTTATACGTCTGCACGCGCGCCACAAAATCGTGCAACTCCGCCGAACCCTTGCTCATGCCCGTGGGAAAACCCGTCTGGAGCGCAGCCTCTTCCCGGCTTCGCGCCCACTCCGGAACAAACGGTTCTCCGTTCAGACGAAGCCCCTCTGCGACGATCCCGGCAAAACACTCGCCCGTGTGGAAGTCGTGCACCACGCCGAGCACCGGCGTCTCGCCCCGCATCAGGCCGATACTTACACAGCAATGCGGCGAACCACGGAGGTAGTTGAAGGTGCCGTCGAGCGGATCCACGACCCAATAGGGTTCATACCTTTGCGTGAGCGACGCATCCCCGCCCTCTTCTTCACCCACCACGGGGTACGGCGTCTCCCGACCGAGCAGCGCGCGGATGTGCCGCTCCGAGTCGATGTCGGCGCGCAGTTTGACGTCGTGCCGGTCAGAGAATGTCACCTCGCGGAGATCAACGGTGCCACCTCCGCGCAGGATGCTGCCCGCCTCGCGCGCGGCGCATTCGGCCACAGCCAGCCATGAGTCCAAAGATTCCATAACCCGGCAGCTTACGGTAACGGCCCGGCCTGGAAAGCCCCGATTGGCGGGGAGGCAGAGAATACCCGAAAATCTCAGCCCCCCGCGAAGACCGGCCGGTAGCCCCGTTCGCGCAGGCAGGAAGCAACGGCTTCGCGGTTGTCCCCCTGGACTTCGATGGTGTCGCCCTTCACCGCGCCGCCCACGCCGAGGCGGGTTTTGAGGGCCTTCGCCAATTCAGGAAGGTGACGCCGCGCAGCGGGGGGGAAACCCCGGATTTCCGTGACGGTCTTGCCCCCCTTGCCGCTCTTGAGGCGCCGAATTTCAAGGCGGTCGCCGTGGCCGTTGCCGCGACTGCCCTTTTTCAGCGGCGCGGTCGGCGGAGGCGGCGCGCTCCGGCGATCCCCGCTCAAGCCGTCAAGGCTCAGCGCGCCGAAAGGATTGTCCGCGCCGAGGGCCTCGCCCCCGGCTGTGTCTATGCGTTCCTTCTTCTTGGCCATGGGGTACGGTCAATGCTGCGCCGCGCGCACGTGTTCAAGAGCCTTCACGTAGCTGCGCCGCTGCAGGTAGTGGCGCAGGCGCTCGTCCAGGTGCTCTGCGCGGGCGAGCGCGTCGAGCCGCGGCAGCGCGTCGGCGACCGAGAGGCTGCCCGCGTAAAACGGGCCCTCGACCACGGCCTTGAGGCACTCTTCCAAATCGTCCGCGGCGCCGCCTGCCGAATTCGGATCAACGGTAATTTCGCTCATTGTCTTTACTAATACCCCAATTGTGGCAGGATGCGAAAGCGGAAATTGACGCATTTTCCTCCCTGCGCGGGGCAATCGCATTGAAACCCCGCCCGAAGCGGTCACATTAGCGTGTCATTTGTTTCCGAAGAGCGAAAAAGTTACATGAAAAATCCATCCTTTGCGACGCGTTGGAACGCCGACGTAATCGACGAGCACTACGCCCGGTGGCTCAACGAGCCTGAATCTCTCGATCCCGTTTGGCGCGCATTCTTCGAGGGATTCTCCCTCGGCGGCGAGAACGGCAAAGCCAACGGCGCTCTCGACACCGAGACACCCTCCGACAGTGCGGCGGAATACGCCTCGCTCCAGGCCCGCTTCACCGGTGCCATCTACGCCTACCGGTCCATCGGCCACACACAGGCCGACATCAACCCCCTCCTGCGCGAACCACCCACAAACCCGCGCCTCTCCCTCGAGCGCCTCGGCTTCCAAGAAGCCGATCTCGATAAAGTTTTCTGGACGGGCAACTACCTCGAAGGCATCCGCCTCTCCCTGCGCGAGTTGCTCGACAACCTGGAAAAAACCTACTGCGGAACGATCGGCGTGGAATACCTCCACATCCAGGAGACCCCGCGCCGCCGCTGGCTGCAGGCGCGCATGGAGCCGAGCCTCAACCGCCCGAAGTTTCCGCCCGAATCGCGCGAGCGTATACTCCGCAGCGTTGTCGGGGCCGAGCAATTCGAGCAGTTCCTCCACAGCAATTATGTGGGCCAGAAACGCTTCGGCCTTGAAGGCGGCGAGAGTCTCATCGCCGCGCTCGACACCGTCCTCGAACGCGCCCCGTCGCTCGGGGTGAAAGAAATCGTCATGGGCATGGCACACCGCGGCCGACTCAATGTGCTCAGCAACATTATCGGCAAGTCCCACGAATACATCTTTCACGAGTTCAGCGAAAACTTCATCCCCGAGATGAAGCACGGTGACGGCGACGTGAAATACCACCTCGGCTACTCCGCCAAGCGCAAGAATTCCGCAGGCGGGGAGATCGCCCTTCACCTTGCCGCCAACCCGAGTCACCTCGAGGCTGTCAATCCGGTCGTGGAAGGCTCCGCCCGCGCACGCCAGCGCCTCCTCGGCGACACCGCCGAACGCAATGCCGTCCTGCCCGTACTCGTCCACGGCGACGCCGCCTTCGCAGGCCAGGGAATCGTCGCCGAAGTGCTCAACTTCTCCCAGCTTCCCGGCTACCGCACCGGGGGCACGGTGCACTTTGTCGTCAATAACCAGATCGGCTTCACAACCGATCCCTCCGAGGCGCGTTCGTCGCTCTATTGCACCGACGTCGCCAAGATGATCGAAGCGCCCATATTCCACGTCAACGGCGACGATCCCGAAGCCGTCGCGTGGGTCACGCAGCTTGCTCTGGACTACCGGCAGGAGTTCAACTGCGACGTTGTTATCGATATCTGCTGCTACCGCCGCCACGGGCACAACGAGATTGACGAACCCGGATTCACCCAGCCCCTCCTCTACCAGAAGATCAGCGAGCACCCGGTCGTGAGCGAGATCTACGGCAAGCGCCTCATCAACGAGGGTGCCATCCGCGACGACCGGCCCGCCGCCATGCGCGCCGAGGCGAAGGCCAGCCTCCAGCACGCCTACGATGAACTGAAGCGCAAGCAGGAGGCCGGGGAAAAGATCGCCGCCCCCATCGAGGGGGCCAATCCGGCCTACCAGCCGGACTACGCCTTCAAGGATATCGCCACGGGGGTCCAGGCGGAGTCTCTCGACCACGTTGCCCGCGCCCTCACAAGCTTTCCCGACGACTTCAATATCAACCCGAAGATCAAGCGGCAGCTCGCCGCCAAGCTGAAAGCTTTCGAGGCGGACAAGGGCATCGACTGGGCCTTCGCCGAAGCCCTCGCATGGGGCACGCTGATGATGCAGGGCAAGCACGTGCGCCTCTCCGGTCAGGACAGCGTGCGCGGCACCTTCAGCCAGCGCCACGCCATCTTTTTCGACACCAAGACACGCGAGCGCTACATTCCGCTCATGGCCATGGAGGGCCGCAAGGGAATGCTTTGCGTGCACAACTCGCTCCTCTCCGAAGCCGCCGTATTGGGTTTTGACTACGGCTACAGTCTCGACTTTCCGGACATGCTTTGCATGTGGGAGGCACAGTTCGGCGACTTCGTCAACGGCGCGCAGGTCATCATCGACCAGTTTATCGCCAGCTCCGAATCGAAGTGGCAGCGCGTCAGCGGGCTGGTCATGCTCCTGCCGCACGGCTACGAGGGCCAGGGGCCGGAGCACTCCAGCGCCCGTCTCGAACGCTTCCTCCAGCTCTGCGCGGAGGACAACATCCAGGTCGCCAACCTCACCACGCCCGCGCAGTATTTCCATATCCTGCGCCGTCAGATGATGCGCGACTTCCGCAAGCCGCTCGTCATCATGTCGCCCAAGAGCCTCCTGCGCCACCGCGCGGCGGTCTCGGGCCGCGGGGAGTTCACCGACGGCGTCTTCCGCTCCATCCTGCCCGATCCCGAACCGCCCGAAAAAGCCAAGCGCGTCATCCTCTGCTCGGGCAAGGTTTACTACGACCTCGCCGCCCACCGCGAGGAAGAGAAGATCAAGGACACCGCGATCATCCGCGTGGAGCAGTTCTACCCCTTCAACACCAAACTACTCAAGACCGTGATGAAAGCACACAAGGACGCCGAAGACATCGTCTGGTGCCAGGAAGAGCCCGGAAACATGGGCGCGTGGACCTTCCTGCGGCCACTTCTTGAAGACACCCTCGGGAGCAAACCGCGCTATGCCGGGCGCGAAGCCGCCGCCAGCACCGCCGTCGGCTCGCTCGCCCTCCACAAGCGCGAACAAGCCGAACTTGTGAAAGAGGCTTTCCAATCCGCCTAACCCTCTGCCATATACCCAACCATGTCGATTGAAGTCAAAGTTCCCGCGATGGGCGAATCCATCAGCAGCGGTATTCTCGCCGCATGGCACGTCAAGGACGGTGACACCGTGGAAAAAGGCCAGCACCTCTACGATCTTGAGACCGACAAAATCACCTCCGAAGGCACGGCCGAAGGCGCCGGTGTGATTTCCCTCAAGGTCGACGAAGGCGATGAGGTCGAAGTCGGTGCCATTGTTGCCGAGATCGATGAATCCGGTCCCGGGAGCAAGAAGGAGGCGAAGGACGGTGACGGCACATCCGGGTCCGACAAGAAGAAGGAGGAAGGGAAAGCAGACGAAGAAAAAGAGGAAGACGAAGAGGGAGATGAAGAGGGAGAAAAGTCGGGGAAGGGAGAGCAGCCGCTTTCGCCTGCGGTGCGGCGCTTGGCGGAGGAATCCGGCGTCGATCCCGCGGATGTGAAAGGAACCGGCAAAGGCGGCCGCGTGACGAAGGGCGACATGCTCAACGCCATCGAGGCGAAGGAAGACGCCAAAGAGAATGACGGCGGCAAGAAATCCGGTGAGTCCGGCGCTTCCGTGACCCCCGTCGACGGCGAAAAGGCGGTTGTATCCGGCGGTCCCGGCGCTCCCGGCGGTTCTGATTCGGAGCGCCGCACACGCCGCAAGATGACGCCGCTGCGGCGGACCATCGCGCAACGCCTTGTGCAGGCCCAGCAGAACACCGCCATGCTCACGACCTTCAACGAAGTCGACATGGCGCCGGTCATGGCGCTGCGCAAGAAGCACCAGGACGCCTTCGTCAAGAAGCACGGCGTCAAACTCGGCTTCATGAGCTTCTTCACCAAGGCCGTTGTGCAGGCGCTCAAGGCGGTGCCCGGCATCAATGCGCAGATCGACGGCGACTACATTGTCGAAAACCACTTTTATGACATCGGCATCGCCGTCAGCACACCGAAAGGGCTGCTTGTCCCAGTCGTGCGCGACTGCGACAGCAAGGGCTTTGCCGAGATCGAAAAGTCAATTCTCGAATACGCCGACAAAGCCAAGCAGGGCAAGATCGGCATCGACGATATCCAGGGCGGCGTCTTCACCATAACCAACGGCGGGATTTTCGGATCGATGCTCTCCACGCCGATTCTCAACCAGCCGCAGTCGGCCATTCTCGGAATGCATACGATCAAGGAACGGCCCGTCGCCGTGAACGGCGAGATCGTCATCCGCCCCATGATGTACCTTGCTCTGAGCTACGACCACCGCGTCGTCGACGGGCGCGAAGCTGTCACCTTCCTTGTGCGGGTCAAAGAACTTCTCGAAGACCCCGCCACGATGCTCTTCGAGCTTTGAGCAGCAACCGGCGGGTCCGGGCATCGTGCGCGGCCCGTCACTATCCGTTTCTTATCTGATTTCATGGACACCTACGATCTTGTTGTCATCGGCGCCGGCCCGGGGGGCTATGTATGCGCCATCCGCGCCGCCCAACTGGGCCTCAAAGCCGCGCTCGTCGAAAAGGACGAGCATCTCGGCGGCACCTGCCTCAATGTGGGCTGCATCCCGAGCAAAGCCCTCCTCCACTCCACGGAGCTGTTTCACCAGGCCGCCCACGGAGAGGCGCACGGCATCATCGCCAAGGAAGTGACGGTCGATGTCGCGAAGCTCATGGAACGCAAGGGGAAGGTCGTCGACCAGCTCCGCAAGGGCGTCGGCACCCTCGTGCAAAAGCGTGGCATCACCGTTCTGAAGGGTACCGGTAAACTCCTTGGCGACGGCAAGGTCGAGGTCGACGGCAAAGACGGCACGAAAACCGTCGGGGCAGAAAACATCGTCATTGCCACCGGGTCCTCGGCCGTCGAGCTGCCCTTCCTCAAATTCGACGAGAAGGACATCGTTTCCAGCACCGGTGCCCTCGCCTTCGACGAAGTGCCCAAGCGTCTCGTCGTCATCGGCGGCGGGGCCATCGGCCTCGAACTGGGTTGCGTGTGGGCGCGCCTCGGCAGTGAGGTAACGGTGGTCGAGTTTCTGCCCACCATCGCCGCCGGTTCCGACGACGACGTGAGCAAGCTCGCCGAGCGCATCTTCAAGAAACAGGGACTCACCATCGATACGAACACAAAGGTCACCGGATGCGAAAAGAAGGACGGCGAATACCGCCTCACGGCAGAAAAGAAGGGTAAGGAGAAAACCTACGCCGCTGACAAGATTCTCGTTTCCGTAGGGCGCAAGGCCCACACCGAGGGCCTCGGCCTCGAAAACGCCGGCATCGAAACCGACGACCGTGGACGGGTCCCCGTCGATGAATTCCGCACCAAGGCAAAGGGGATCTGGGCGATCGGCGACGTCATCAGCGGCCCGATGCTCGCCCACAAGGCCGAAGAAGACGGCGTCGCCGTGGCCGAAATGATCGCGGGCAAGCCGGGGCACGTCGACTACAACCTCGTCCCCAACGTGATTTACACCCACCCCGAGATCGCCTCCGTGGGCCTCACCGAACGCGCCGCCAAAGACAAGGGCATCGACGTCAAGGTGGGCAAGTTCAGCCTTCTCGCCAACGGCCGTGCCATTGCGCAGGACGCCACCGACGGCATGGCCAAGGTCATTGCTGACGCCAAGACCGACCGCATCCTCGGCGTCGCCGTCGTCGCCGCCGGCGCCTCCGAAATCATCGCCAGCGCCGTCGCCCACATGACCTACGGTGGCAGCGCGGAAGACCTCGGGCGCACCGTCCACGCCCACCCCACCATCTCGGAGTCCCTCAAGGAAGCCGCCCTCTCCATCGAAAAGGCGGCCATTCACTCGCTTTGATATTTGGGCCGTTTGCCGTCGAGTCGTGCCCAGACCGGTCGTACCAACCGCCGACGCCGCAAACTGCTTCCTTGGGGAGCCGCGCCCACACTCGCACCGACCGACCTGCGATGCGGCGCCAGACCTTACTGCGTCCGCGAAGAACGGGAGCCTATACCTATATCTCGGAAAACACCGGTGCCTCTACGTAGTTACCACTCCCCGCCACCGCGAGATTCGTATCCTTCAACACCTCCACCGGTCGTGCTCCGGGCGCCTTGCGCAGGCGTGACAACGCCGCCGCACCCGCCCCTTCGCTCAACCAAAACTCCGTTCCCAGCGCCTTGCCGCGCGTGAAAAACCGCGCCCGCAGCCGCAGCAGCTCATGCGCCTCCAGTTCGCCCCCCGAGGACGCCGCCTCCGCAAGCGCCGCCGGGTCAATCCGCGCCCCCGTCCCGTCGCGCTTCGACGCCGCCCCCTTCCCCAGCATCAGCAGACGGTAGCGCGCCAGCGCACCGTCCTCTCCGCCCTCGCCGGGAAAACACGCCGCCAGCGAACACCGCAGCTCTGCATCGGCCCCGCCCAGCGCCGCCGCGTAGCCGCTCCAACGGTAGTCCTCCGGCAAAGCCGCAAGGCCCGCACGCACGGGGTTCAGGTCGATGTACGCCGCCACCAAGCCGACCAGCCACGGCACATCCTGCACCAGCACACTCGTGAAGCGTTCCGCCCAGAGTGTTCCCACCGTGTCGT
>JAFIGH010000010.1 GCA_020831525.1 Opitutales bacterium | reverse complement strand
CAAGTTTTTTCACCCGCACGGTGAACCTTTTCCTGCGTCGCTAATGATTAGGGTGGAACGCGGTTTGCCAATCCCGTGCTCTGTTGGAGTGGAGCGTGAACGACGCGCGTCCGCCGGGATTGCACAGCTTACAGGGAAGATTCGTGGACGAAGCTCCCGGCGTTGAAGTCGTAGAACCACCGGTCGGGGGCTACCGTTTCCGTGATGTGGAGCAGCCAGCGCCCGCTCTGCTGGCTGCTGTCGTGGACAAAGACGTAAGGCCATGTGTCGCGCCGGGTCCAGAGCCACTTTCGAAGGTTGCGGTCGAGTACGTGCAGGGACTCCTCGCTGGCACCGTCGGGAACGTGCAGCTGCCCCATGGACTCGTGAACAATCTCGGGGAAGGCGGACTGGTTGAGCAGGCCGAACCATGGTGACTGGATGGTGCCGTCGCCGAAGACCGAAGCATCCGGCCAGACAGAGCTACCTGTTGCCCCGAGCAGGGCCCAGCCAGTGTTGTTGTCCTTGTGGATCTCGTCAATCAAGTTGTCTTCATCGATCGTAACATAGATCCGTGCGGAAGGATCTATATGCCAAGGCACGCGCCAGCCGGTGAGGGCAATCGTGACGGACTCGCGGGGTCCGATGCCGCCCATGAGCAGTTCGGAGTTGCCCTGACTGTTTTGCAGGAGCTGCAGCGGGCGGCCATCCCGGTTGTCGAGATAGAAGCGGACGATTGCGGCCGGGGAGTTTTGGGGTGCGAGCGAGTAATTGTGAATCCTTGCGAGCAGATCGACGGTGTCGCCGGCGCGCGGACGGGCCGGACTGACGGTGATGTTGCGGGTGCGCTGCTGCTGGTCTGCGGAAATGGCGAGTCCGCGGGCGTCGTCGTTGCGCCATGGCAAGGTAAAGGCAAGGTCGGGTTTGTCGCCGTATTTCTCCTGCCACCAGCCGACGAATCCGTCGCCGAGCACGGGGTCCACGGCATAGTCGAGGACCAGCGCCCCGTTTTCGGACCAGTAGAGGTAGGGCGTTACTTCATAGGTTGTATCCCCGAGAATACCCGTATCGACGGTGCCGAAATTGACCAGAATGGTGTGGTCGACGGAGACCGTGGTGCTGTGGGTACTGAGCTTGGATCCTTCGTAATCGCCCTGAAGGTAACCGGCCACGGTGACGCCCATCGAACCGGTGACGAACTCGGTGATCTCCAATCCAATTGAGGCGCTGCTTTCGATCTCGGCCCGGGCGCTGATACTCCACTCGGAGGAGCGGCTGAGGCTGCTCTGCTCGAACTCCGACAGTTCGAGCGTCCATTGTGACGACCCGCTTGACTGCATTTCCCAGCTGAAACCACTGAAGGAGGAAACGGCGCTGCGCACCCACGGGTTGTTGTTGAATTGGTTGCGTGAGCGGTAGGACAGAAGGTTGCCCGGTTCATGGGGCGTCATGTAATCAGCCGCGCGCGGACTCTTTGAATTGAACACGACCATCCGGGGAGAGCGCGGGACAACAGAGACCACATTGCCGAGGAACTCATCACCGCGGAAGACCGGGTATTCCAGAATGTCCACATCGGCAACTGAAGCGTAGATCAGGTCGTCGCCACGGGCGATAAATTCGCGGGTCTCGCGGATCGTCGTGCTGGAATTCCGCACTTGAGAGAAGCCTGCGCCGTAGCGGCCGTCGAGACTTCTCTTGACGCGTGTCCTGGCTCTCCAAATCGGCGTATCAAGCCCGCCCTCGTCCTCGCGGGAAAGACCGGCGGAGATGGCCCAGTCGGCACCTACCTCGGTGGAGACTTCCTGGATGAGCTCCGTCTGGAGCGTGTAGGAAGCGTAGGATCCGCAATCGCCGGTCAGGCATCCGTTGAGATCGTAGGGCACACCGTTGATGACATCGAAGTGAGTGGGCGGGGCGTTGAGGATCATCACCGGTTGTCCCATTTCGGTACGGCGATACAGAGTGGGTCTGCCCATGCGCAATGAGCCCTTGTTGATATCGCCGCTGGTGATCGCCAGCGAGGGCACGGGCGCGTTGCGGGCCTTCGGAAAGTGCTCGTGGTAATCGCCTACCCCGACCCGCCACGTCCTATCGTCGCTGGGACCCGATCCCTCTAAGCTGAAGCCCATTAGCTCGCCGTAAAATTCGCGGTCGGAATCGCCATCAAAGTCGGTCGCGATGATGCCCGAGGCCATCGGCACGTAGGGAATTTCGCCGGTGGAGAAAGAGTTATGCGTCGGCAGATTCCGCAACCCCGGTAGGAACTCACCGGATTCGTTCACCCTTGTATAAAGCCTGGCAAGTCGGCGCGTCAGCACCGCGATATCATCGATATCGTCGTAATTGATATCCGCTACAGCAAGATCGAGCTGCCAGATGGTGTTGCCCGAGGCGCTTTCAATGATGGGGGGGAACTCAAACTCGCGTGAAAAGCCGGTAAGGCCTGCATCGGGGGTATAGAAGTTAATTGTGTAGCGCATCTGGTTGCCTGCGTTGCGCAAGCCGATCAAGGAGGCCATGACGATCGAATCAATGCCGTCGCCGTTAAAATCGCCGGCTTCGACCGAGAGGCGGAACACTTGGTTGAATGAGCTGCTTGTCTGGTCCCAGGCTGGTTCCTCCGCCTCCGCGCGAAATTGGAACGGCTGCGCTGCACCCTTGTCAAAGCTGTACACCCGTGCCGCCACACGCCGGTAGGTCTCCCCCGGTTCGGGATTGTAGTTCTGCTTCACATGGGCGAGGATGATCTCGTCGCCGTAGACGCCATCCAGACTGCCGACCGCAATATCAAAGCGGGCGCTGTCGCTGGCCGACGAGGCGAGGGAGGGTTCGATGGTCATGTTCACGTCGGCAATCGCGCCGAGCACCACCAACTCGTCCGCCTCATTGAACTCAGCGGCGATCAACTGTACATCGCCGCCCTCAGCCCAGTATGCGATCAGGAACTCGGAATTTCGGTCGGTACCCAGTTGCGCCGGTTGCAGGCGCAACTCGGTGAAATTACGAACGCTCTCCTTTTCGTAAAGCTTCGGAAAGCCCAAATCCGTGAGGTACCAGCGCTCTCCGGGGCTGAACTCGCCCGTTGCAGAGTCGTAGACCGGACGTTGCAGGATCGGCTCCCGATCTTCGCCCTCAAAGAACACCAGCATCTGGTCGTACCCGTCGCCATTGAGGTCCAGCATGGCGAGGTCAACCGCACCGGAATCGCGGAGGACTCCCTGGCTCGGGGCGACTTTCAAACCCTCGAGGGTGAGACTCCCCAGCAATTCAAGATGGAAGTCGCTGCTGCCGACTGGAACGGGATCAAACAGGCGCAGGTGCAGGAGTCCGGTCGAGTTCTCCCCCACGGCGATCAGGATTTCGTCCGAGGCGGCGAGGCGCTGGGACCCGGCAAAGGGATCATCCGCATTGAATTGCGCTCCCAGTGGAACCGCGAAGAAGAGCAGCCAGAGGTGGCGGGTGAAGAGGCAAAGGCGGCGCGCGAGGATTAGGTTCATTGATAGAGTCTATCAGATTGACTGAAAATGGAAATACTCCGAAGGGAGTATGCCGGGCTTGTGATGATTGCCTTTGGGACGTCGGGAAACAGCTTTCTATTGTTCAAATGGTGCGGTTGACAAACCGAACCATTCGTGCGGTAATAGCACGCATGAAATCGTATTCGGCATCCTATTTTAAGATGCATTTTGGCTCTGTTCTGGACCGTGCGGGGATCGAGCCGGTGCGAATCGAGCGGCGGGGGCGAAGCCCGGCCGTATTGATTCCCGAGTCGGAATACAAGGCGTTGAAGCATCGGATGCGTTCGAAGCAGGTGGATCCGGCTGCGGCGCTTTCGCGTCTGAAATCTTTGGCGCTCGGAGAGCAAGTAGACATGGAAAAGCTGAGGTTCGATCATCGGGCCGCCGTCATCCTCGACAAGCATTGAGCAGAGGTACCCAAATGCGTGCGCTGTTCGACACGAACGTCCTGCTCGATATGGGTCTCGCGCGAAAGCCCTTCGCGGAGAAGGCGGTTGCTTGCTTTCATGAAGCGTGGGTAGCGGGTGTGCCCCCTCGTCTCGCGCCGCATACGCTGGCAACTTTTTACTACATCGTTGCCCAAGCGCGGGGCAAGAAACGGGCAGGGAATGCCATCCGTGACCTGTTGGCCGTCTCCGAGGTTGTCCGCTTCGATCACGATACCGCGATGCGCAGTATCGATTTGAAATTCGGCGATTTCGAAGACGCAATGATTGCGGCCGCCGCCGAAGCATCCGAAGTCGAGTGCATCGTCACCCGCAACGGCCGCGATTTCAAAACCTCGCCCGTACCCGCACTGTCTCCCGAGGCCTTCCTGAAACGGCTTCGCGATTGACGCCGTGGGAACTGTGGGACCGGAGGCAAGACCCGGGCTCAGACTTGACATCGGTGGGATTGTGCGTCTTATTGTGCTACATGAAAACCACGACAATCACAACCAGAGAGGCGCAGCACAATCTCGCAGAGGTCCTTCGGCGGGTTGAGCAGGGGGAGCGGATTGAGGTGCTGCGCCGCAAAAAACCGGTCGCGCACATTGTACCCGTTCGCCCCGCGGGCGCGGAGCCGGGGAAAGTGGATTGGTCTGATTTACCCGCTCGCCTGGAAAAGATCTGGCATGGCCGCATGGCCCCCGGGCATTCCACGGATGAAATTCTCGACGACCTTCGCGGTGAACGATGACACAGCCCTACCTCGACACCGGCTTGGTCGTGAAACTCATCGTCGCGGAGCCCCTCAGTGACAGAGTCCGGGGATTTCTGCAACGACGCGCCGTGGCCGTCGCCTATACCCGGTTGATTGAAATTGAAACCGTCAACACCCTGTACGCCAAACGATTCCGAAAGGAAATCACTCCCTTTCAGTTGAAACAATGTCTGGCCCTGATCGAAGGGCTCCTCGCCGAAGGCCGTTTTTTCCGGCCGCCTCTGTCTCTGGATGACGTTGCCATGGAAGCCTTGCGCGGGCTGCCCGCCATCACGGGTGCCACCGGATGCCGGACGCTTGACCTGATGCATGTGGCAAGCGCGAAACGGCTTGGCTGGCGCGAGTTTGTTTCCGGCGATCAATGGCAACTCCGGGCCGCCGCCAAGGCCGGCCTCAAGGTGGTGGATATTTCGAAGGATCCCGGGGCGGGTTGACTTGCCTGTTTGCCTGCATTCCGGTTGCGTCATAACGCTCGTCATTTCCCCTTCCGTGTGCGTCATCCGGAATTCCGTGATCTGGACCGGACCTGCCCCCTTGGCTGGAAGTTGTGCCGCTGTGGCGCTGGCTCATGGAAGGATCCGCGGATGAGGCAAAACCGGTCGGATCATCGGGCCGCTCCGGCACAAGCTGATCCGCGATCCTTCGGCTGTTGAATCGTGAACCGGCCGAATGGAGCGGCGGAACGCTACAGCGTAAGCCCCGCGCCGTTTTTCCGCAGCCAATCTTTGCGTTCGCGGTAGTCGGGCAGGATCTTGTCAACTTCGTTCCAGAAGGCTTCGGAGTGATCGCTGTGATGGAAATGGCAGAGTTCGTGCACGACGATGTAGTCGATAACCGAAAGCGGGGCCATCATGCACTTCCAGTGAAAGGTCAGTTCGCCCAAGGGGGTGCAGCCGGCCCAGCGGTGGCCGAGTTCGCGAACCTGCCAGCGGCGCGTCCGGACGCCTACCTTGGGCGCGAACCAGGCGATGCGCTCGTGCTTCGACTCAAGGGCGGGAATGCCGGAGAGGAGCAGTTCGTTTTCAATCGTTCCGCGCAGGCGTTTGATTTCGAGTTTTTTGTTCCAGAAGTCGACGATGCCGATGGTCGCTTGCAGCGCTTCCACGATGTGGTTGATGATTCGTTTATAGGCATCCACCTCTCCGGGCGGAATCGCACCCTTCGCATAGGCGAGGTCTCTGACGTATTCGTAAAAGCTGACCGCCTCCGGCTTAACTCCGGGAATGCCTTCCCGGCGGCCGGCGCGGATTTCATCGGTCAGCTTTTCATACTGCATGACGAGCTGCCGCCAGTTGTTGCCGTGTTCCTGAATGAGCCTTTCCAGCTTTTCACTCATGCGCTTGTAGAAGGCCGGATCCTCCTCGAATTTGACCGTGCAGTGTTTGCGGATGGCGTGCTCCATTTCGCTCGCCTTCGACTGCGGATCGCCTTGGGCGTGCTTGTTGACGTGCGCGATAAAATCGTCCGAGAGCAATTCGATGGGCGGGATCTTCGGATTGATGCCGAGGTCGAGGAGGTGGTTGTTGATGAGCTGTTTGATCTTCGCCCCGGCGTCCTCGATGCTCAGGCAGTCGTTCTTGTAGCGCTCCTTGACCATCCGCAGGAGGTAGCTGAAGCGCTTCGCCGGGACGCGGTAGCGATGGCCTGCAGGAGGTTGTGCTCGCGTAGTTTCTTGTCCAGATACATCACCTGCTCGACGGGAGCGGCGAAACAGGTCAGCAGCATGTCGCAGACGATGAGAAAGGGTTTTTCGACATGGTGGTATTCAAGACACGGGTAATCAGGGGGAGGCTGGGATTACATCGCTGGCCTTGACTCCGAAATGAGAGGCTGCCGCCAGGAGGTGGCGGTCGTTCGAGAAGATCGTTTCAAAACCGTTTTCGCGCGCGCACGCCAGATGGAGCGCGTCGGCGGCTCTCAACCAAACATCGGCTTTCAGATCGCGCACACGATCGGCGGCTGCTTCGAAGATCGCGTTGTCCATAGGCAACCAGCGCAGGAATCCGCGAAGTGTATCCAGGCGCAGCTGGTCCATCCGCGCCTGAAGGCCCTCACGGTCAATGGCTCCCTCGCGGAGTTTGCGGTGAAACACATACGCTACCTCGACCCTGCCGTGCGCACAACAAGCGATTGCCTTCAGGTTCGCCGCGAGTTCACGGACCGCCTCGCTGCCCGACTCAGAAAGATACAACTTTGCAATGTAAGCCGAATCAAAGTATCGGATCATCGCTCAGCCCCGTTCACGGTCTTCGGCAACAGCGAGTGTGCTGTCGGTCCCGCCCACGGGCTCGTTCATGACGGCGGCGAAGGCGGGTAGAATTTCCCGGTCTTTCCAAGTCGCTCCTTCCGCCGGCCCCGCCTCCCCGGAAAGCGGACGCAGCTCAGCCATTGGCTGGCCCCGGTGCGTCACAAGAATCCGCCCCTGCGCCGCTGCCTTGCGCACATAGTGTCCCGTGCGCGCATGTAATTCGCGGATCGGTATTTCCAAGTCACTCATACGCGGAAATGTGTCTCATGAGATACATTCTGTCAAGGCACTTTCCATAGTGACAGACCGCTCGACCGCTCCAGAGTGCCTCTCCTTTTAGGAAAAGTGCTTTGCAACGCCCTGAAAAACGTGACCGCTCACCAACCTCTTATTGAATGGAAATCGATTTCGCTTCAATAAAAGAGACCGTAGTTGTCTAGATGACCCGACCCTCCGGCGACCAATAAATGGAGTTCCTCAGACTATTTGTCCAACTCCCCACACCCCGGGCTGCCAGCCATCCGGTAAAGCTGCTGAATCCACGGTTGTCTCCCAAAGAAGGTGTTCAGGCACGGGTATTCACCCGAACCCTGCGATCTTGCTCAGGACAGGCGGGCACAAATGGGGCTATCTACCGGGTGCCAGCGGATCATCGCTCAGCCCCGTTCACGGTCTTCGGCAACAGCCAGACTGCAATGGCGCTCGGATAAGCCGGGTACACGAGGAAATTTCGGTCGTGTCAAATCGACTCTGCATCATCCAAAGAACGAGCGCGAAGCGCCTTGGAGTGCGGCGGGGACCGCCGCCTTTGCGGTTGGGCGGCGGCGTTACGCGGCAAAGGCGCAGCTCCGCCATTGGCTGGCCCCGGTGCGTAACCAGAATCCGACCCTCCGCCGCCGCTTTGCGGACATAGTGCCCGGTGCGCGCATGCAGTTCGCGGCTCGGTATTTCCAGATCACTCACGAGAGAAAATGTGTCTCACGGGATACCGGCCGTTAAGGGGCTTGGTTCCAGACTTGATATCGGTGGGATTGTGCGTCTTATTGTGCTACATGAAGACGACGACGGTCACCACCAGAGAGGCGCAGCACAATCTCGCACAGGTCCTCCGGCGGGTTGAGCAGGGAGAGCGGATTGAGGTGCTGCGCCGCAAAAAACCGATCGCGCACATTGTACCCATTCGCCCCGCGGGCGCGGAGCCGGGGAAAGTGGATTGGTCTGATTTACCCGCTCGCCTGGAAAAGATCTGGCATGGCCGCATGGCCCCCGGGCATTCCACGGATGAAATTCTCGACGACCTTCGCGGTGAACGATGACACAGCCCTACCTCGACACCGGCTTGGTCGTGAAACTCATCGTCGCGGAGCCCCTCAGTGACAGAGTCCGGGGATTTCTGCAACGACGCGCCGTGGCCGTCGCCTATACCCGGTTGATTGAAATTGAAACCGTCAACACCCTGTACGCCAAACGATTCCGAAAGGAAATCACTCCCTTTCAGTTGAAACAATGTCTGGCCCTGATCGAAGGGCTCCTCGCCGAAGGCCGTTTTTTCCGGCCGCCTCTGTCTCTGGATGACGTTGCCATGGAAGCCTTGCGCGGGCTGCCCGCCATCACGGGTGCCACCGGATGCCGGACGCTTGACCTGATGCATGTGGCAAGCGCGAAACGGCTTGGCTGGCGCGAGTTTGTTTCCGGCGATCAATGGCAACTCCGGGCCGCCGCCAAGGCCGGCCTCAAGGTTGTGGATATTTCGAAGGATCCCGGGGCGTGTTGACGGCCTGCCTGCTCTGCATGGCGGCCGTTATTCCCCCTTCCGTGCGCGTCATCCGGATTTCCGTAAGCTGGACCGGACCTGCCCCCTTGGCTGGAAGTTGTGCCGGTGTGGCGCTGGCTCATGGAATGAATACTCCAGCCATTCGCGCCACGCGCCTTTCCGGCTCACCTCAAGCAGCAACCGGTTGAATTCAAGTGCATATCGCTTCAATAGAAGGGCTGATCGTTGAATTAAAGTCGACTTCGCTTCAATAAAAAAGGACTTCGTTGTTTGGATTATGGCTCCAGCGAGCAACAGAAAAGGTCCTGTTCCAAGGAAACTGGACTAGGAATCAGACTCCAAATGCCTTCTTCAGTTCACCTAACTGCTGCCTGAACTTTCTTGGATCCGTTTCCTTGAGCTTTCGAAGGTTTTCCAGTTTCCAGCGAATCGCAGGCATCTCGGCCAGATGCGGACAAGGTGCGGCATTCCAGTCTGGTTCAGCCTCGACGAGACTGAAAAGGAAGCGGCGATGCTCTGGTGAGAGTGCCGCTGGTAGTTCAGCATGAAGGCGTTCGCCCACGGCTAGCAGCTCATCAAGCGCTACTTGCTGGCGTGCCATGCCGGCGAATTCGTTCTCGAACACTGCCGCGATGTCGAGGGGACGCGAAAAGAGAACCTCGTGAACCGGGCGGTTGTGCCCAGCCAGGTAACATACGAAACAATCCACGACTTCCGGTGTGAGGCCGTTACCTTCGAAAAGCCCATGCACGTCGAAAAGATCCCTCGGATGCTGTCGATCCAGCGCGGCTACCAGCTTGCTGCCGTAAAGTTCCGGCACAGCGAGGGTCGTAACCGTAAGGCCGGTCGCAAACAACGACCTTGCCACCGGTACCATTTCTCTCTGTTCGACCGGAAGCACTGTGCCACGAAACACGTGATTGGCTTCGACTTTGACAAGATTCCTGTCGCGGCGAATGAAGAGCTTGGATTCCTCGCCGCTCTTGGAGGCGACAAGGTCTGCCTCGATCCCTGCCCGCAACAGTCGATCACGTGCGACCGAAAGAGCTCCGGCCATGGATCGCAGAGCCTCATTTCTACTGACCCGGTGATCAATTAATACGAGGTCAAGATCGACCGACAGACGCGGCATTCCGGCGACGAACAGGTTGATCGCCGTCCCGCCTTTCAAGGCAAACGGACTTCCCTCGCAAACCGATGGCACCGCATCGATCAACAGGCGGACAAGCTCTACATACCTTTTTTCCATTATGGTTTTAGAATGAGGGTGCGGCCACCCTTGACCCGACTGACCCAGCGGTTGGCACCGATCTGTTTTTGCGCCGCTTTTCGCGCTTCGGCTGCCCACGGCAAAGATAGTTCCTCCGCCCATCCGACACAAAGGCGCAGGGCCTTTTGTTGTCTGCAAGCCTTCAGCAGAGGGCCAAGCACATCCGCCCGCAATCGCCGGGCTGATTCCATAATGTGCCGGGCCTCTTCAATTTCCTGATGGACTCCCACTTCGCTGAGCATCTCCAGCAAAGCTCTCTCCGGCACAGACACGGGCGGCCCATCGGGCGATTCCGGTAGTGGCTGAAGACCAAAGTCGCGCGGCAGTTCTTTCGAGAAAAGCTCGCGCACAGTGAAACGGCATGGGAACCGCCGGGAAAACCACTTGGGCAAGCGGCTATTTTTCGGCCCCAAAAGTGTTAAAGTTTCCTTCGCAGGCACGTTGTGCAGAATTCCCTGCCAAGCCAGCGCCGTCCTTCCCCCAACGTGAAATCCGGGCATGCGGTCGGCCAGAAACCGCAAGCATCCGTCCCGGCCAAGCGTATCTCCGGCAAGCATATAGGTTCCACGGGCCAGCCTTTCAAGCCACCCGGACTTGGCATAGAAATAGGCAAGATCGGAAGACACCCCAAATTGGGCCAGATCCGCGCTGTCCAAGGGACGCCCGCGCGGCGCGGATGTTTGGAGTCGCTTGATTATACTGCCGTTGCCAGACCGAGCCATTCTCGATTAGTGGCCGCTAATCCAATCAATCGCAAGCAAAATGTTTGTTCTGGGTGCAATTGACCGAGGAAAATTCGATTCCCAGCATTATCCCCAAACCTATTTCCGCCGGCCCCGCCTCCCCGGAAAGCGGACGCAGCTCAGCCATTGGCTGGCCCCGGTGCGTCACAAGAATCCGCCCCTGCGCCGCTGCCTTGCGCACATAGTGTCCCGTGCGCGCATGTAATTCGCGGATCGGTATTTCCAAGTCACTCATACGCGGAAATGTGTCTCATGAGATACATTCTGTCAAGGCACTTTCCATAGTGACAGACCGCTCGACCGCTCCAGAGTGCCTCTCCTTTTAGGAAAAGTGCTTTGCAACGCCCTGAAAAACGTGACCGCTCACCAACCTCTTATTGAATGGAAATCGATTTCGCTTCAATAAAAAAGACCGTAATTGTCTAGATGACCTAATCATTAGCGACGCAGGAAAAGGATTATCCGGCGAATCGTCTGATCAGGCAAATTTTCGTCAATGTCTCTTGTATTTACCGATTCATCGATGAAAATCCGGCTGTCTCGATTCAATCGAATCAACTCATCTTTGTAAAACTGATCATTCTTGTGGTGGAAACTAATAAAGACTCTGTGCATTTCTTTAGGTGTTGGACTTGAAACTGAGGAGTTCAGATCTTTATCGCACATGGCCTTTTTGGAAGCCAGTATTTTTCTTTCCCACGGATACATCGCCAGAATCAAGTATGCAGCAACATCCTCGCTAGGTTCGGCAGGCCTGCGGCCTGGTGGTAGCGGTCGCATTCGAGGTCGGTGCCGTTTTCGAGGAGGATGGATTTGACGCGTTCGGGGTGGCCGATGAATTTGCGGCTGACGGAGAGGTAGGGGCGCGGGACTCGATTTCGGCGAGGGGGATGCCGCCGTGGAGGTGGGCGCGGACGTCGTGGGGTTCGGCGGGCGGGGCGTTGTCGACGTAGCGGCGGATGTTGCAGTTGTAATCCTCGGCGGCAATCTCCTCGACCGGGACGCGGCGGGCTTCCGGGGGGACGTAAAAGGTGTATTGGTCCGGGTTCTCCAGACGCTGGACGATGAGGTCCTCGCGCATGCCCTTGGCCTTGAGGTCCCGGGCCAGCCGTTCCCGGTCCTGGTCAAAGCGGTCGGAGAGCCGCTTGAGGAAGAGCATGCCGAAGATGTATTCCTTATACTCCGAAGCATCCATGTTGCCGCGCAAGTCGTCGCAGGCGCGGAAAAGAAGGGAGGCGAGTTGGCCGAGGGTAAGTTTTTGCGTCATCGGAGAACGGGGTCACTGTCTTTCAGTCGTTTCCCCTTGGCAAGGTGTAAAACGTATGCGGAGCGGGGAGGGCTGGAGGCAAAGCCCGTGCGTCGGTGGGCGGAGCGGGCGCGGCGCGTGTTTGCCGGGTGCCCGGCGGGGCGGGGGCGGCCGGCGCTTTCCGCTTTGCGTGGCGTCCGAAAGGGGAGGACAGCGGTGCAGACGTCGCAAGTCTTTGCCCCGCCCGGACGAGTTCGACCTCGCGCTTGTCGTCGAAGAGGAGAAAGCGGTAGCGCTCGGGGAGGGGTTTGCCCGCAATGGCGCTCGGATGAGCAGGTGATCCGCTGGGAGCGCGCGCGTCCCGCCCGCATTCTGGGCCGCAAGAGCTATCGAACGTTGGCTTATCCGCGCCATTGGGGCTTGCCCGCTTGGATGAGCTGCATGAGGTCGCGCTTCTCGGTCTCGCTGAGTTCGTAGGCGGGAGTGTGGGAACCGCGGATGGACGCGTATGAACGCGGATGGGGAGCGGTTGAAGGAGTTTTGCTTATGTCTTTCGGCATCGTGGAGTGGGTTGCCAAGATTTGTTGATGACTGGCTGAGGATTTTGCTTCGAAATTTATCCGTGTCTATCCGCGTTCATCGGTGGTTCGAACGGAGCATGGGAACCGCGGATGGACGCGGATGAACGCGGATGGGGTTCGGTTGGGTGGGTTATACTTTTTTCAGTGGGCATCGTTGAGATGGTTGTTCAGCTTTTCCGGTGGTTTGTGTTCACCACGCGTTTCCATTCGAGCCGGGCGCGGCGGAAGTTGAGGATGAGGCCGACAGGGTGGCCTGTGATTTTAAGGTAGTTGAGCATCTGCCCCAGTTCGTGGTCGGTGATGTGGTCAATCACCTTGGTATCCACCACGACGCAGCCAAAGGCGATGAGGTCGGGAACATATTCACCCACTTTCACGCTCTTATAGAGCACATCGTAACGCCGCTGCTGTTCGCATGAAATCGAGCGGAGGCCAAACTCGACGACGAGGGCGTTCTCGTAAGGTTTCTCCAGCAGCCCGTGCCCCAATTCGTTCAGCACCTCGAAAGCGCAACCCACGATAGCTTCGGTTTCCGTTTTCAGGATCAATCCGTGTCTATCCGCGTTTATCCGTGGTTCGAGGTCAGTGTGGGAACCGCGGATGGACGCGGATGAACGCGGATGGGGAGCGGTTGAGGGAGTTTTGCTTTTGTCAGTGGGCATCGTTGAGATGGTTGTTCAGCTTTTCCGGGGATTGGCTTCGGTTTCCTCTTTCAGGATCAATCCGTGTCTATCCGCGTTTATCCGTGGTTCGAGGTCAGTGTGGGAACCGCGGATGGACGCGGATGAACGCGGATGGGGAGCGGTTGAGGGAGTTTTGCTTTTGTCAGTGGGCATCGTTGAGATGGTTGTTCAGCTTTTCCGGGGATTGGCTTCGGTTTCCTCTTTCAGGATCAATCCGTGTCTATCCGCGTTTATCCGTGGTTCGAGGTCAGCGTTGGAACCGCGGATGGACGCGGATGAACGCGGATGGGAAGCGGCGGGTGCGGCGGTGGATTTAGGAGATTTCATGAAGGCGGGAAAAAGTGGTCGGCAGGGCGGATGATTGTGAATCGTTCGCTCATGCGATGGTGGGTGGGTCGTCGTCCATTCGTAGTCCTTTGTAGGGCATTGTAGGGCATTCATAGTGTATTGCAGGGGCGGTTGAATCTCGTAATTCCTTGATGGGCAACTGTTTAGTTTGATTTTTTATCCAATCTTAACCAATCTTATCCAATCGCAGTCATGAGTCTTTAATGCGCCAGACGGCGGAATTGGTTTTGCCCTCCACTTCGATTTTCCCCTCTCGCTGGAGCCGTTGGAGCAGGTTTTTGATTTTGGTCCGCTTCTGAACCGGGGTCAGAAGATCGGAAAGCTTTCCTTCCAGGAGTCGATTGAATTTCGACCTTCTGGCAGATCGGAATTGTTTCAAATATTGGAGGATCAGATCGCAGTAATACTGGTCGTCGAAAGCCTTGTGGTGGAGGTATTCCGGCTCGGTGTCGGTGACGGCGGCGATCTCTGAGGTGACGTGCAGGCGTGGCTTTCTGCCCTCTACAAGCCCTTTTGCGCGCAAGCGACCGATGCTTTCCTCATCCGGGAGTTGCCCTTTCTGAATGGTGTCAAGGGCGAGAATTTCGGGCCAGGGAAGGTCGGCGTGGGAGAGGAGGGTGCGGCTGTAGTTTTCGTCAATAAAGCGCCCCGGCAAGTGCAGGACGACATGGCGGGGGTCGGACAGATCGAAATCCGGCAGGGGAAAATAGCGTCGGGCTTGCCCTTTCCACATGATTTCACGGATGCCGAAACCCATGGTGTCGATCATGCGGAGGTGGCCTGATGGCAGACGACGGCGGACCAGTCTTCAGAAACCGATTGGGCCCGGATTTCATCGAGTTTGGGAATGGAGAGTCCGGCCAGGCTTTGCCCATTGCGGGCGTAGTAGTGGGTTTTCCATCCGATGGGGATACCACGGGGAGCCGGTGGGATTTCGAACAGAAGCACCCGGCCCCGAGGCGTGGTCAGCTCATGGATTTCGCGGAAAGTGGTGGACGGCTCCGTGTCCCGGGCGATCTGCTGTTTGAGGCTTTGCAGGCGTTCCCGGTCCATGCGGTAGGTGGTGCCGGAGACGCTCCGGGTTTTGTCGTTCACCCCGAAGACCAGCCACGCCGAGGTCAGGCTCCGTAAGTTGGCTTCGTTGCTGAGGGCGGAGAAATACTTGCCAATGTCGGAGGTGGGGAAATTGTCATTCGCCTCTTTGAATTCCACGCACTCCCCTTCCCAGCGCGCGAGCAACCGGGATAGTAGTTCTTCAAGTTGAGCAGGTGTCATCACGGCTGGTATTCAGTGAAGGTGGTGACGAGGCTGGCGAAGGTTTTCGGAGGGTGTTGCTCGAAGCCTTCCTGATCGACATAGATGAATTGGCAGCGGGTCGGCGTGGGGGAGTCGGCTTGGGCGGCGGTGTCGAGGAAGTCGGCGAAGGCGAGTTCGAATCCGCCTCCAGTGGCCTCGCCGACGATGCGGTTGAAGACGAAGCATCCAATATTGCCGCGCAGGTCGTCGCAGGCACGAAACAGGAGGGAGGCGAGCTGGCCGAGGGTGCGTTTTTGCGTCATTGGAGAACGGGGCCACTGTCTTTCAGTCGTTTCCCCTTGGCAAGGTGTAAAGGGGAGCGAATTTGCCGGGGTTGCACGAGGGACCGGAATTCCTTGACCCCGCCTCCGGCGGTCACTAATGGAGAGGATTAGTTTTGCTGAATGTCCTTTGGTGGCCGGATTCGATTGCGCGGAGGGCTGGTCACCGCTTTACCCGCCCTCCGCTGTTTTCGCTCTCTGGTATTCCGTTATTGTCCCCTGATTCCGCGGTCGTCCGGCGGTTCCGGCGGCGCATCGTTTCTACCTCCCAGTCTGTTGTTATGAAGGCCTTCCTGCGGTTTCCGGTTCTGGCCCCGGCCGGCGTGCTATTGGTTGCTTCCGCGCTGCACGGGGCGATGGACGTGGACGTGCAGTCGCTTGACCTGACGCGCGAATTCGTCATCGCGGCGGACCACAGCGAGACGGTCGGGGCGGAGGCGGCGGTGCGGTTTTCCGTGCCGGGCGGGACGGGAGCGGCCGGCACTTTCCGCTTTGCGTGGCGTCTGGAGCGGGAGGACGGGGGCGCGTGGATGCCGGTGGAGGTGGTCGGCGGGGCGGGGCCGCAGCAGTGGGTGTTTTCGGCGCCGTTTGACGTCGATTTCGCGGCGTCGCCGGGGGTGCAGAATCAGGACTTTTCACCGGAATCGCCGCTGGTGCCGGTGTCGGCGCTTTCGCCCTACGAAGACCACCGCGTGGTCTTGCAGGTGGAGGAGGAAAGCGGCGGCGCGTGGGCGGTCGCGGAGGGTCCGGAGAACACGCCGGGGGCGCGTCTTTACCACTTTACGAACACCGTGAGCGCCGATCCCGCGCTGAATGTCATCGCGGTGCTGGAGACGGTGACGCCGCAGCGCGTGACGCTCGTCGAATCGGTGACGGGCATGGAGACGTTCGCGGCGGAGGCGGATTTCACCTTGCGTCGCTACGACGGCTTTGCGGACCCGCCCTCGCTCAACCCGGTGACGGTTTACTTTGAATGGGAGCTGGTGCGCGATTCCGACGACACGACGGCGGCGTCCGGCATGCTGAGCGCGAATTTCAATGTGTGGAGCCACGACGGGAATACGCCGTCCGAGGCGCAGTGGCAGCACCTCCTCGAGTTCCAGCCGTCCGCGCCGCTCGATTCGACGCAGGGTCCCTACCGGCTGGAGGTAACGATTTCGCACGAAGAGCAGGCCTCGCCCCTCGTCATCCGCGACGGCAACACGGTGGACTCCCCGGCGGAGTGGTACCTGCATTTCACCGGCCTGCTGCGTTTCGACGCCATTGAAACGCGCGTCACGGCGCTGGTTGACGCGCCCGGCGCGCCGCATGCGACCCCGTCTCCGTCGTCTCCGGGAGACCTGCTGGTGTCACTGGAGATCGAGGAGGCGGAACTCGTCGGGTCGGAGGACTACACCTTTGCCGCCCCCGGCGGACTGGAGACGCGCCTCGGCAGCGACGGGACGGCGCACTACACGGGCAGGGAGGGTGCCGTCGCGCTCGTGCCGCCGCAGACACCGGACGTGTCGGCGGTGGGCGGGACGGGCTTTGAGCGCCTCGGCCCCATCGAGCTGACCCACCGGGGCATGCGCGCGGCCTCGCGCCTGCTCCTGCCGCCGGGTTTCGGGGTGGGGGCGGACACCGGCGACACCGTTTTCGACAACCACATTGACAGCGCGCAGGAGAACCTGCGGCAGGACCTTCTGCCCGAGGGCGGTTTCGTTTACGACGGAGCGGGAACGGCGTTCGCCGCCTTTGTGGAGACGCATCCGGTGGTCTTCGGGGCAACGGAGCTTGTGTGGGATGCCGACACGGGCGCATTCACCCTGCAAACGACGGGCGCGGCGGTGTATGCGGCGGAAGTGTTCGCCGACCTCCTCGCGGCCGACCCGGCGCTGCCCGCGGAGGACTTGGTCAAGCCGGACAACGCGCACTACTGGGATTCGGTTATGGGCATCTCCGCGACAGCCGTGGTGACGGCGGACGCCGGAGGCTCGGCGCGGCTGAGCGCGACCTTCGAATTCGGAAGCGGCGCGCTGACGGCCCATTTTCCGCAGGGCGCTGCGCTGCGCTGGACGGACGGACAGGTGGTCCTCGCGGCGGGCGAGGCCGATCCGGACGCCAGTTGGCTGGGGGGCGGAGGCCAGGTTGCGGTGCCGCACCTGCGCGGATGTCTTGAGGGCGACTGCCCTGTCGCCGAACCTCCGGAGACCCTCACGTTTGACGCACCGGAGGTGTTTTCAGTGACACCCGACGGCGGGCTGGCCTTTTTCGGGGACCTCTCGTCCGTGCAGTCGGTGGGGTGGGGTTACTCGCCCGCGACGGGCGACTATGCTCACCGGACGGACGGCTGGGAGCGGGGCGGCTTTCACATGCCGGGCCTCTGGTTGCGGGGCGAGGCGCACGGCTTCGGCGAAGAACGCGCCGCCGCGGTGCTCCTGCTGAGCGCATGGTCGGCGGCGGGGGGCGTGCTTTTTCGGCCCATCGAAACGGCTTACCGCGCGGGCGAGGGCGATCTCGCGGGGGCCAACCTGCGCTCCGCCGAGCAGGACCCCGGTACCCTCACGGCGCAATCGCGCCTCGGCGACGCCCCCACCGGGCCGTATTCGCTTTCCGGCGAGTGCGCGCACTACGTCGTGCGCATGGGCACGGTGACGGGCGTGCACGATCCCGACGACGCCACCTTTCCCCCGACGCTCGACATCTACGGCTACGAGACGGACTTCGCGAGTTTCGGCCTCGCCTTTCTCGACGGGCGGGTCGTCGGCTCGCGCGTGAACGGCGCCGTGCATGTGCCCGCGCCCGCGAATATCGATGTGGTCTTCCGCTCGCTCTTCTTCGACTGTATCGGAAATCCCACGACAGCCTATCCCGAGGCCGGCGCGGAAAACCGCACCCTCGAATACTGGAACAGCCCGGTGGAGATTTTCGGAATCGCCTTCGAGCGGCACCCGATGACCCTCTGCGACCCGTCGGCCCCCGGCTACCTCTCCATCGAGGTGGAGACGACCGTCTCGCACGTCGAAGAGCGGCTCGTCGGCAATGTCGGCCTCCTCCCCACAGGGCGCGTCCTCACGGCGGCGGACGGTCTGCTGCCGGAATACGACTCGCGCCTGCGTATGCCCAACACCATCCACATGGCGGGACCGGGCGACGAAGTCTACACCGTCTTTCCCGTCACGGGGGCCTACTACAACGCCTTCGACGAGGTCGACCCCGGCGAGCACCCGGTCGGCTTCCTCAACTTCGCGGCGCGGATCGACGTGCCCTTCTTTGTCGACCTCGAAGCGCACGTGCAGACGAGCGCGAGCGGAGCGTCCATCGCCCCGATCCACCTCATGGGCGAATGGAAGGACGGCAACGACGACGACTTCTTCACGCTGGCGGACTTCGACGCGGCGCACCGGGGCTTCCCCGGCGGGGTGGACCTTATCGACTACCGCGCGGGCGGGCCGGACGGTGCCCACTACGTGCGCGCGCGGCAGAGCTGGCTGGGCGTCATCAACTTTGAATACCCGCTGGAGTGGAGTTCATCGACGCGCGTTTTCCGTTCACCCGACACGCTCCTGGACGAGTTTCTTGTTTTTGAGATCGACCACCGCGTCGTCCACCTGAGCGCGGAGAACGCGGAGCTGAAGTTCGGCGTGTCCTACGACGGCATGCCCGACATCAACCTCACCAACCTCGTCTACAACGCCATCGACGAGCAGACCGGCGTGCTCTCCAGTCTCGTCGCGGCGGCCACACAGGAGGTGACGGACAGCCTCGTGGGCGGGGTCGATTCCTTCGCCGCGCTCCTCAACGACCAGCTCGACCGCTTCTTCGACGATATCTTCGAGGCGCTTGTCGATCCGGTCATCGACGACCTCTACGCGGAACTGCAAAACGCATGGGATCCCGTCGCGCGGGAGTGGAGCAGTGTCGCCGCCTACGAGGATGTCGTCATTGAGTTTCTCCGCGACGGTCAGGGCAGCATCCGCGAGGTCTTCCTCGAACTCGATGCCGGGCTCGGTCAGGCCGACGGCATGGTCAAGCAGATCGACCGCTACCTCGCGCAGGCCGAGAACGCCGTCCGCGCGCTCATCGACGAGATCAAGATCGACGACCAAGGCAACATCATCATCGACCCCGACAATTTCCAAGGACAGGTGGCGGCGACGATCGACGGGATTTTCAAGCCCGACAGCTCCGGCGCCTATCCCATTGCCACGGCCCTCGCGCGGCAGCTCCTCTTCACGCTCGCGCCCGACCTCGCGCAGAACTTCGACAAGGTGCTCTCCGAGGGTGAACTCGCCGACTGGCTCAACGGGCTCTTCAAGGATGCCGCCCCCACCCTCGACACGATCCGCGACGGTCTCCTGGAAATACAGGGCTTCATCAAGGCGGTGCGCGCGGAGCTGGAGGCGGGCGGCGATTTTATCGCGCACATCACCGCCATCGTGAGGGACGCCGAGGAGACGGTCGATGAGTTCATCGAGGATGCCATCGAAACGGCCAACGCCTTCTTCGCCGGGGCAGGGGCCTCCACGACGCAGTTCGACGAATACGCCGCCGAGGAGATGAAGGCCTTCCTGCGCGTGACCGTGCGCGACGCCTTCGGGGCGAGCAGCCTCATTACGGAGATCCAGGTCGCCATCAAGTACCGCATCTACGAAGTGCAGGCGGCCTTTCTGGAGGCGACCGACTCTCTCTTCCGCGAGGTCAATCAGGTCATCAAAGACCTCGTCGGCGAGGTCCTCGCCGAGATCGACGACGCCCTCCAAGGGGTCATCGGCGACATGAACGCCGTCCTCTCCGCCGGGCGCATGGACGGCTACGCGCATATCAACGGCGATGCCCTCCGGTTCCTGCGCATCGATCTTCACCTGCAGTTGAAGGTGCCCGACGAGATGGAGTTCAACGGCTACCTCATCATCCGCCAGTTGAAGTCGACGGGCAGCGACGCGTGCAGCGTGTCGGGCTCGACCTACGCCGCCGAGGTCACGGTCGGGGCGGACGACGTGCCGGTGGCGTGGATCGGCGAGGATTTGCGGTTCAATGTCTTCGCCAAATTCTCCTTCGCGACCTTTGGCGGCAACACCGTGCCCATCGGCTTCGGCGGCGGTCTTGAAATGGTCGAGGGGGCGCTGGAGTTTCAGGATGTCGGCATCACCGACTTCGCCGCCCTCGTCTCCTTTGGCCTGCTCGAAAACTACGTGGCGGGGCGTGCCCATGTGGAGTTCGACGGCTACGAATTCTACGGTGCCGTCTTCCTCGGGCGCACGTGCAGTCTGGATCCGATACGCATGGTCGACCGCAACGTCTCGCTCGTCCTCGGCGATCCTCCCTTCACCGGCGGCTATGTCTTCGCGGAGGGCTACTTCTCCATCCTCAACTACGGGTGCCTGCTCCGCCTCGGCGCGGGGGCCGGTTTCGGTGTATTCTATTTCGTCGAAGGCCCCACCTACGGCGCGAAGATGACGGCCCAGGTCGGCGGTGAGGCGATCTGCATCTTCACCGCGCGTGCCCGCATGGAAATGATCGCCGCCAAGGTGGGCGACGAATTCAATTTCTACGGGGAGGGAACGCTCCGCGCCACGCTGGGAATTTGTGACTTCTTCTGCATCAAATGGCGCGAGAGCATTCGCCTGCTCTACAAAAACCAGGAGTGGAAACGGCTATGAGGCAGGTGTATCCATTCGATCACGCGGGTCCAAAGCCTGACGGCTTCGGCTACGGCGTAGCCCCGGTAGGTAGCCGAACGCGTAAGCGTTTGGATGGCGTGGTCCTCTCGTTCCTCGCCTTCATTCTCGCCTTTGCCTTTACCTCCCCGCAGACGGAGGCCGCCGAATTCGGCGATGCCGTCTTCACGGCGGGAACGGTGTGGGAAGACGCCCACGACCGCGACTGGGCGTTTCTCGTCTGGCAATCTTTCGAGCCCGTCCTTCTGCGCAACCGAGCGCTCGCCGTCTACCGCAAGCCGGGCGGACCGGAAGACGCCGGTGCCTTTACCCTGCAAAGCGTCGTGCAAACCCAGCTCGATCCGCGGGCGATCCACTCCATCCTTGAACGCTCGCGCAACCTCGGGCAGGACCTCGACGTGCTCGAACAGGCGGTCGACGAACTCTTCGAGACGCTCATTCCGAGCCCCGCGCTGAGCCTTGGCGAAAAGCTCTCGTATGTCTACCGCGGGGCGCTCGAAGACGACGAGGTGTGGAGCAATCTCGTCTTCCTCTCCCGCCTCAACCCCGGCGTCGCGCTGACGCTGGGCACGGCCTTCGCGGGCCGCATGGGCCTGGCCGAGACGGCCACCTACGAGGTGCGCGCCTGTCCGCCCGGCTTTGCCGATCCGGACGCCGAATGCGATTCGGTGATCGGGCGCATCGTTCTCACCGCCGGCGAGCCGCTGATCCTCGTCGCGCCCGGCCCGGCCCGGCTTGTGCCCGTGGCCACACCGGAGGGTCACCTCAATCTGCGCCTCCGCTGGGCCATGACGGACGACCTCGCCCGGCAGTCGCTGCTCCAATACGGCTTCAACCTCTACCGCATGGAGACGGGCTACGCGCAGACGCACGGCTTCGACAGCGAAGCCCCCGACCCGGAGATGTGGCCGCACCTCATCCTCGACGACGAAGTGGCGCGCGCCAACCGCCTGCCCATCCTGCCCGAGGCCGTCTTCACCGACGCGCAGGCCGCCGACCCGGAGTTCGACCCGGAGAATTTCTTCTTCACCGACGACAACGACCGCTTCGGCGAAGGCGATATCTTCAACGACGGTGACAGCTTCGTCTATTTCGCGACCCCGCGCGATCTGCTCGGGCGCGACGGGCACAGCGTCCCCTCCGATCCCATCGAGGCGTGTTTCCGCCTGCCCCCGGTGGCGCCGCGTAATATCGACGTGGATACGGACTACACATTTGAAGACAACGGCAACGGCGGCGAAGAGCACCTGCGCTTCCGTGTGCGCTGGGATCCCGTCAAGGCCCCGGCAGGGATGGAGATTATCGGCTACCGCGTCTACCGCTGGACTTCGGCGGAGGAGGTTGCCTCGGGCGAGGAGAATCCTCTCGACCCCGACTACGATGTGAGCGGGCTTGTCCCGCACGATCCCGCCGTCGAACGCTACGAGTGGGTCGACGAAAACGGCCCGGACACCGCCGACGGCACTACCTATTACTACTCCGTGCGCGCGTTTATCGAGAATGCCTGCGGCGAGATGCTCGCCTCGGGCAACAGCGCGCCGATGTGGGGCGTGCTGCGCGAGTTCCGCGGTCCGGGCGCGGCGGGCGGCGAGAACGTCAATGTGGAGATCATCTGCATTTGGCCGGAGGTCGATCCGCAGCCGCCCTTTGTCTGGGAAGGCGCCCCCGGCGTGGCACCGGACAAGGTGGATGTTTGTTTCCAGGCCTTCCCGGCGATGCCGGGCGTGACGTGGGTGGAGTTCGGGCTTTCCGTTGGACCATCGGGTCTGGAGCACGGGGCCGAGCCGCATTTTCACTACGGGCGACACTACCTGCAACGCACGCTCGACGCCTTTGTCGAGGTGGACACATCGCTTCCGCTGGAGATGCTCGCCGACGGGATGGTGCCCGGAGACGACCCCGACATGCCGCCCTCACTTCTCCTCGTTGCCCACGCGCGCGCGGCGGGCCCCGGCGGGCGCGTCACGGAGTGGGTTCCGGTGCTGATTGAGACGGATTTCGCCGGCGGCAAAAAGATCTTTCCCACCTTCGGGCTCGGGCTTGATCCCGACAGCCTCGATCCGCGGCCCTACGGCCCACACTGCTTTGTCCATGTCACGCGCACACGCTGGGACCCGCAGATCGGTCCGGTGAGCCTTGTCTTCGAAATGGTCGAGGGTGCCTACGAATACAAGGTGTACCGGCGGCTTGGCTACACCGGAAAACTGACCCTCATCGCGCAGGGCCTGAACGAGTCCGGGCAGGTGGGCACTGTCATCGCCGAGGACCGGGCAATGCCGCCCCACGCCGATGTTGTTTGCTACTACGTGCAGCAGTTTGACGAACACGGTAATCCTGGCCCGATGGAGCGTGCCGAGTGCGTTGAGATCGTCGGTACGAGCCCGCCGCCCACGCCCCTCCTCCAGCCCGTGGAGTCCGAAGGCGACGCCCTTGACCCCGAGGTGCGGCTGCGCTGGGTTTCTCCCGGCCCGGGCGCGCATCGCTTCCGGGTGTGGCTGGCCGAGCGTCGCCGTCCGTTGCCCGACACGCTGGGCGATGAACTCTCCGGCGCACTTCCCGAGACGGGTCCGGTGACGCGCCACGACCTCGATCCCGACCTGCTCTTCCGCTATTACGAGACGGGCGTCGTGGGGGTGAACTTCGGCAACAATCCCGTATTTGAAGTGGCGATACCGGTGCGCTCGGGGCGCAACTACACCGCTTTCATTGAGGCGGTGAATCCCTACGGTGATGCCGGCGACCCGAGCAACCTTGTCGAGTTCACGTGGGTGCCCCCGGACGACGGCACCATCACATGGTGCAGTCCGCTGCCGTGGCCCGCGCGCGCCGTGCCGGACGAAGATCCCGAGTTCATCGCCCCCCTGCCCGCCGTCTACTTCGGCACGGGACTGCGCGGGGCCGTCGGCGTGCGCGTGGGCGAGGTGACCTTCGGCGGCCTCTCGCCCGAACCGGCGGGCACGCTGCCCTTCACGCTGGAGGCACCCGAGGATCCCGCGGAACACCTCTACCGGAGCGAGGAGGGGGAGACCGTCCTGCCCGCTGTGCTCTACCGCGTGCAACTGCCCAATGAGCGCTTTCCCGAAGTGAGCCGGGACGTCATCCAGGTCTCGCCCCTCATCGAGCGCATCGCCCACACCATCGAGCCCTCGGCGGACGGCGAGGAGCGCACCCTCGTGCGCGATCCCTATGTCCTTTTCCATGCGGTCGACAGCGTGTTCCCCGCGCGGCAGGGTCTCCACCTTGTCGATACACAGCGGGTGATCTCCGGATCGCTCTACCAGTATTTCCTTGTCCGCTTCCGCCCCGACGGCGAGATCGATCGCGTCCTGCCGTCCGAAACCATTGAGATCCCATGAACGCGCGAATGAAACGCCAGGGCGTCCGAATCTCCGGACTGCCGACAGGAGCGCGTGTCTTTAGACCGCGTAAAACCGCCGGAAATGTTTCGGGCTCCGGACTTACCCAGGCGATCCGGCACGTGTTCCGGTGGGGGATGTCCGTTTGTGCCTTCGTCGGAGTTTGCGCAACCGCGCCCGCCGCGCCAGTCTGGGAGGGTGAGCACGAGTATTTCGCGGAAGGCGCGTACTCCGACGCGGGCGCGGAGGAGCTGTTGCTCGTGGAGCGCGCGCGCGGGCTCTTCCGCGTGGCGGAGCACAGCGCGGCTCCGGAGTTTTCGTCCGCGCGCCCGACGGGCGTGCGGGACGTGGACGGGGTGGGTGTGGGCCGCTTCGTCGCCGCAAACCGTGACAGCTTTGCCGTTGGTTCCTCCTTCTCGAACCGGGTGAACCTCCTCGGGCTGGAGCCTGTGGGGGCAACGGGCGTGGTGCCGCCGGAGCGCCTGCCGCTTGACCGCGTCGGCCCATCGTCGGTGCTCGGCTTCAAATTGCCCGGCGCGGTCTCGACCCTGCTCGACGGGGTCGCCGTGGGGACCCGCTACAACGGTGCGCCGGACGACCACGCGCTTTCCTTCCACAGCGTGGCGGGCACTCCCGATCAATACCGCACAAATACGGCGGCGGGTGCGCCCGTCGCTTTGGCGGAGGTCGTGCCGGGCGACGGCTCGCCCGCGCTTCTCGCCGCCCTCGTGGAACCGGCGGCGGGCGGCGCCGAACTGGCGCTCCTCTCCGCCGCCAACGCCGCGCACCCTGTTTTGGATACGCTGGGCGGGCTCGATGCCGGGATGCGCTTTGTCTTTGTTGTCTTCGATCCGCCCGCGCGCGGCGAGTTCGTGCTTTACGGTTCCGGAGACTCCACGGTGACGCGGGTGCAGCTGGCGGGCGATTCGGGCAACCCTGAATTCGGAGCCGCGGGCGGCACGGCCGTGGGCTTCCCCGTCGGTTGGGTCTATCCCGTCCGGTTCGACGGCGGCACGCGTTTGCTCGCCGTGTCGGAGGACGGCCTGCACGCCCATGTGCTCGCCGACGATGGCGGGGGCGGGCTTACGGCGGAGCAGACCTTTACGGCACCGTCGGGGGTGCGCTTTTCCGGAGCGTTGCCCCTGCCGGGGCGTGACGGCTTTCACCTGTTTGAGAGTGTCCCGGGTGCATCGTATTCGACCGGCGGCACCTACTACGAGCGCGACGGCGCATCCTTCGCCGGGCACGGTCGCTACAGCATCGCGCCCCCGCCTGTCCTCGGCGCGACCACAAACATCCTCGTCTTCACCGGCGAACCCTTTGTCGATCCGCAGCCGGAACTGCTCGCGCAGTACCATTATCCCGACTGGACGCGCTCGCCCTCGCTCGACGCCGGGGCCGGCCGGGTGGATTTCACGGCGGAGCGCTTCGGGGGCGCGGCGGACGGACTGGGCGCGGCGGAGGCGGCCTCGGTCAGCGGTTTGCCCGCTGGCGCAGCGCACGTCATGACCAATGAAGTCCTGCCCGTGCTCTCCATCTTCAGCCTCGACGATCCCGGTGGGGCCGGACCCGGTGAGGCCACTGTCTCGCCCGCACTCGGCGTCTTCGACGCGAGCATTACGCTCACTTTCCAGCCGCCACGGCCAAGCGACACCGTCTACTACCGCTTCAACCATGAGGGACCGTGGCTGGAGGCGACGGGTCCGGTGGGTCCGCTCTACAAGGACACCGTGGTGAGCTACTACGCGCGCAGCCCCGGCGGTGTGGCCGGTCCCCTGCGGCACGTGACCTACAGCTTTTCCGTGGCACCCGAGGATATGGACTCGAACCGCGACGGCATGCCCGACTTTGTGCGCGCCGCCCTTGGGCTCGATCCGCGCGGCCCGGCCGATTCCGACGGCGACGGTTTTCCCGACCTTGTGGAGTTGCTCCTCGGCTACGATCCGCTGGATGACAGCGACTATCCCACGCGGCCTTCCGACCTCGATCCCAACGTGAACGTGCCCGACTACGGGCGGATGGCGGAGTTTGTCACGCCGGGCTTTTTCGATTTGCTCGCCGCACCCCGTTCGCTCGATCCCGACACGGGCGACGGTTCACCGTTTGTGCCGCCGCTCGACGAAAGCGCCACCGGGCGCGGCGCGCGGGTCAGCCTGCACAACCTTGACCGCGCCCAATTGCGCACCACCCGCACGACGACGGACGGCCTGCCCTCCGGCGCGCCGTCCGGTCCGGTGGCCTACTTCCCGGCGGTTGACGGTGGGGCGGCATCGCCCTTTGTGGTTGTTGCCACGGCGCGGAATTTCCCGGTGCAGACGGCGCACGAAGATCCGGATACGGGGCGCGAGCTGCTCGCACTGGTGCGTCCGCCGCCCATGCCCGCCGTGCCCGTGCCCTACATCTACGGCGGGGGCGACCCGCTGGACGAAGCCAACGCATGGCTCGCCGCCGCGCAGGCGCACTTCGCGGCGTTGACAAGGCCCCGCATGGACCGGGAGATCGATTTCTTGGATACGCTGGCCTTGCTGCTCTTCGAACGCTTCCTCGGAGCAGCGCTCTACGCCCGCGGGGAGATTATCGATCCGCGCGTGACGCTCACGCCCTTCCGCGAGAGCGACCGCTCACTCCCGCCCGAAACGGAGAATGTGCCGGTGGATGACGAGCGCATCCGTTTGTCCCGCGCGCTTATGCGCTCGCTGCGCCACAAAATGCCGGGCGTGGACGGCGGCTACGACCTCGCCGCCGTCTTTGCGGAGATGGAGGATGCGGTGCGAGCGGGCACGGACGCTGGGGTCGCGCACCTGCGCGAGCTGGCGCGGGAGACCTACCACCGCAGCGCTGTAGCGGCCAACGACTTGCCGGGGCTGTATCCGTCGCCGGTGCGGGTCTTGCGCGCTTTCCTCGAAAGCGGGGAGCTTTTCGGTGCCGCCGCTGATCCCCCGGAGGGCTATGCCGCCGCCACCGCGCTTTCCGCCGCCGAACTGGCCGAGGCCCGAGCCGCCGCGGAGGCCGTCATCGGTGCGGCGGCGGAGCGCCCGCAGGACGAGATCGCCCTGTGGGTCGACACGGACAGCATGGGGGCGGCATGTGTGCGGCTGTATCGGGTTGGCAACGACAGCCCCGTGGCGCTGCTCGGAGCGGATGGCGATCCGGTGCGCATTTCGGGTTCATTGCGCCTGCTATCGGGGGCGGTCGTGGACGTGCGCGGCTACACCGATGTCGAGGCCCCCGCCTGCGCGCCCGAGGCCATGGAAGTGATCGCGGTAAGCCTCGTCAGCCTGCCGCCCCACGATCCCGGCGAATTCCCCGGCCTCCTTCCGCCGGAGTGGATGTGGCAGGCTCTGGGTGACACCGCTTTTGATCCCTTCGCCGATCTCGACGGCGACGGCTACAGCCTCCTCCAGGAGTTTCTCGACGGTTCCGATCCCCTCGACCCCCAGAGTATGCCCGACGGTCCGCCCGTCTCCCTCGCCCCGCCGCCAGTGCGCATGGAGCGCGACGAACAGGGACAACTCGTCTTTCGCATGGACTTTCCCGGCGACTACGCTCCCCACCTGCGCTTCCGCCTGCAAAAGTCGGACGACCTCTCGACCCCCTTCTCCGACCAAAGCCTCGACGCCGCCCCCATCGGCACGGACGAACTCGGCCTCATCATCCCCGAACCCGCTCAGTGGCCGGTGTTCTATCGCTTCGAGATGACTCTGCGGTGATTACGTGCGCCTTGCCCTGCGGCCAAGGCGGTGAAAGATCACTGCCCTTCGGCGATGCTCTGGACCCGAGCTTGTCGAACGGCAGTCCATGGCGGGCTGCGCCCGCGGGGGATTGCATTGTGTGGGAAAAGGGGCAGAAGGTAGGGCCATGTTTGATGTAGAAAAGGCCATCGCTGACTTTATCCGTTTTCCCAGTGTGTCGACGGACTCCCGCAGCCGGGAGGGCATGGCGGGGGCGCGGGAGCACATTGCGGGGATTTTCCGCTCCATGGGGCTGGAAACGCGCCTGATCGAAACACCCCTGCATCCGCTCGTCCTCGCGCGCCGGGAGGGGCCGGAGGAGTGGCCCCATGTGGTCATTTACGGGCACTACGACGTGCAACCCGCCGATCCGCTGGAGCTTTGGACGACTCCGCCCTTTGAGCCCGTGGTCCGGGACGGGCGGCTCTACGGGCGCGGCGCGGCGGACAACAAGGGGCCCATGATGGTCCACATCGCGGCGGCGGCCCGGCTCTTGGAAAAACATCCCGACGCGCCGATCCGCCTCACCTTTCTTATCGAGGGCGAGGAGGAGATCGGGAGTCCGAGTTTCGCGGGGGTGCTGGAGCGGCACGCGGCGGAGCTGACGGGCGATTTTGTGCTCCTTTCGGATACGATGAGTCCCTCGCCTGAGCGCATTGCCATCACGACGGGCTTGCGAGGGATCGTGTGTCTGGACGTCGAAGTGGAGGGTCCGAAGAGCGACTTGCACTCCGGGATTTTCGGCGGTGCGGTGGCCAATCCCGTGGCCGTCCTCGCCCGCCTCTGCGCCTCCCTGCACGACGACAACGGTCGCGTCAACGTGCCCGGATTTTACGACGACGTGGTCCTGCCCGAAGATTGGGAGCGGGAGAGCCTGAAGGCGCTTGCGTTTGACGAAGCCGCCTTTGCGGCGGACCTCGGCGTCCCGGCGCTCCCGCGCGCGGGCGGCTGGTCCCCCGCGGAGGCGACGCGCTTTCAGCCCACCCTCGAGTTCAACGGCATCGGGGGCGGCTACCAAGGCGAGGGCTCGAAGACGATCATCCCGTCCCGTGCCATGGCCAAGATTTCCTGCCGCCTCGTCGCCGAGCAGGACCCCGCGCGGATTGAAGCGGCCCTGCGCAAAGCCCTGCGGGACCGCTGCCCGGACACCGTGCGTCTCAAGCTCTCGCCCGGGCACAGCGGGCCGCCCTACCGCGTCGTGCCGCCGGACCGTCCCGACACGCCCGCCGACCAGAACCCCCGCCTCGCGGCGGGCTTCCGCGCCGCCGAAGCGGGCGTGGCTGACGTCTTCGGCTCACCGCCCCTCTACCTGCGCGAGGGCGGCAGCGTGCCCATCATCGGCGACATCAAACGCGTCCTCGGGATGGATTCCCTCATGATCGGCATGTTCACCCCCGCCGACAACCTCCACGCGCCCGACGAAAGCGTCGACCTGCGCATGCTCCAACGCGGCTCCGCCGTGAGCGAACGCATTCTCGCCGCCGTCGCGGGCGTGGCGTGAGGGCGGAGACTTGGACAAGAAAAACCCCTCCCGCCGGACGGCGGGGAGGGGCTTGGAAAGGGTATGATAGTCAAACCCGTCAGGCCCGGCGGCGACGCCAGAGGACAAAGCCAAGAGCGAAGATTCCGAAGACCGCCGCGTAGACGCGGGGCTCGGGGATGGCGGCGAGAGTGAGTGAACCGAGTTCGCCGATGAGGGCGTTGTCCCAATTCAAAGGCGTGGTATTGAATCCAATGGACTCACCGCCAAGAGCGGAAGAAACTACTTGATTTGTAATTACGAAACCCACATGAGAATCGATTTGTAGTTCAGCAATTGGCTGGGTCGTAATTAACAAAACGGCGAATTCTCCGGGAGATGTGCTGCGCGTGCCACGCCAGTCGAGGCTGCTCGCAAACAAATCACTTGAAGTGGGAATCGGTTCGCCTAGCCAAGTAAAGGTCTCACTGGAGAATGCCGATTGTAAAGCAGCTACGCGGTCGCTAGGGTTTGTTGAAGTATTGAATCCGGCTAGTGCATTTTCAGCCGCCTCTACCGAAGCAACGAGTCCTCCGTAGACAGTAACATTCCGTTCGCCTTCATCGAAGTTCTCACGATTGAGATTAGTGTTATCCGGGAGAAAAACAGTTTCTCGTTCAATCATGTAGGTAATCGTTATCTGGCCATAAGAAACAGAGGCGCAAAGGAGCAAAAGAGCTAGGAAGTTTGTTGATTTGAATAGCCGCATAAAATTGGTTGTTGGATGTCAGGTTGCCTGCGTCGTTTGGAAATACTCTTGTTTATTCATTGCTGCTGGAATAAGCGGCCCCTATGTGTAAGTAGCCTTTGTTTGATGTAAGTATGACTGCGCCACTGGCAATTTCAACGCTTACGTCGTCGGCAGGATCTTCGGTAAACGCATCGAAAAGTGAGTCGCCGAAGCGCAAGTAAGTGCCGGTGGAAGTTAATGTCCCGTTCACATTGTTGTAAAGTGTAACTGTCTCAAAGTCATTTAATGCAGATAGAAAGATCGAGTTCAGGGTAGGGGAATTCACTGGATCCAATCCTCCGATAAGGTTTACGACATTTGCGCCAAATTCTACCTTGACCGGATTGGCTGATACTGACCCGGATACAACCAGTGTCGTTCCAGCGGAAAGCGACGGAACTATGGCCTCCGCAGGGAAAATTATCGTATTATCACTGGGAGCTTCTGTCTCCGAATCATACCAATTGCCCTCGAAATACAATAATGTTTCGACCTTTCCATCTGTATTGTAGAATGTGACGGTATCGAAATCACTCAGCGCCGCCCCTGCAAAAAACTGCCCGATGGTCTGGTGTTTCCGGATCGCCACGATATCGCCTTCGACGAGGTTCAGCGGGGTCTCGACAGTGACGGATTCGCTGTCGGCTTCAAGGATGGTAGAGACCATGCCTTCGTCGTCACCGGAGAGGACGTGGATGTAGGAGGGGTTCTCAATGGCGGGGACGTTGCTCATTCCGAGAACATCGCCCTCGGCGGAGACGGAAGCGACCGGTCCCTGATAGAGGGCGCTGCCGATGAACACGTCGGAGACGACGGAGGTGCCCGCGGGAATCTCGAGGATCATGCCACCAAAAGGCACGGTGGAGATCGTGACGGGTTCGGCGGAGAGTCCCCACGGGGCGAGGAGTCCGGCTAGGAGGAGGCGGGGAAGAGATGTCTTGTTCATTGCGTTTGCGTGGTTGTGTGAAGTTTGCAGAATGTGTTTTGGTGGTCAAGAGAAAGGAATTGGGGGGTATTGTCTATATGGTTTCGACGGAAAGGCACGGTTTGACAGGGTTTTTAAAATGCGGTGCGAAGTCGGTAGCGGAACGCGGCCGCAAGCGGCGCAAGCTGCGGTGCGGGGGGCGGCGGGCAAGCTTGTTCGCCACGTGGCAGACGCTGTGAGCACCCCCTCGGCGGGCTTTTCCGGGAGTGTTTGGGATTGCTTCTGCGGCAGCGGGGTGGATAGTTAGTTTTATTTTCTATGCTGTGGAACCTCGAAAACGAGTAACGATCAAAGATGTGGCGCGGGAGGCCGGGCTGAGTGTGGCGGCGGTGTCGCAGGCGCTGCGCCCGACGGAGCGCTCGACGGTGAAAGTGAGCGAGGCGACGCGTGAGCGCGTCGTGGCGGTCGCGCGCAAGCTGGACTACCGGCGGCACGCGGGGGCGGGTTCGATCCGCTCGTCGCGCTTCCAGAACGTCGGGTTTTTTGTCGCCAAGATGGGTCCGCGCACGCGGGCGCCGGAAGGCTATTTGCGCGGCGTCGTGGACGGGGCGCTGCTGCATGACTACCGGGTGGTGTTTTCCCCGGTGGCTACGGAGGCGGGGGAGTACCGCGAGACGGTGCCGGGAATCCTGCGGGAGAAGAACCTCGACGCGCTCATCATCACGAGCCACCACGCGATGACGGCGGAAATCCATGCGGAACTGGAGGGATCGGGTCTTCCGATTGTCTATCTCAACGACCGGCACCCGCACAACGCTGTTTATGTCGACGAAGCGGCGGGGGCGAGGGAGATGACGCGGCACCTCGTCGGGAGCGGCTACAAGCGAATCGCCTTTCTGCTGCGCAAGTCGACGATGAATCCGCCGCTGTCGCGCATGCACCACAGCGCGCGCGAGCGGATCGACGGCTACCGCCGGGCGATGCGGGCGGCGGGTCTCGAGCCGGATGTCCGCACCGTCCTCATGCGCGACCTTGTGGAGGAGAACCAGCGCATGCCGGAGGACTGGCTGCCCGAGGGCGAACCCTTGCCCGAGGCCGTCTTTTGCTATGACGACGACCTCGCCAACAGTGTGGCGAAGCTCTTCTACCGCCGCGGGATCCATGTGCCGCGCGACGTCGCCCTCGCCGGGTACAACGGCAGTTATGCCGCTCTGTGCGCATGGTGCCCCCTCACGACGATTCTCCTCCCTACCTATGAGATGGGGCGCGCCGCGTTTTCCATGGCTATGGAACTGGTGGAGGCAGGGGGGGATGCGAATGTCCCTTCACTGAAGTTCATGAGTACTCTCTCGGTCGGTGAGTCGACCCGCTGACGGGTGCGGCGGGTGCGCGACGGGAGGCGATTTTTCCGGATTTCCGGATTTCCGGGCTTTTTTTGTTGCGGGTGCCGCCCTCCCTGTAGATGAAACATTCTATTTCGGCATGGAGACGGAGAGAGAGGAATGGGTGGAGAACCCGGTTTTGCGCGGATTTCATCCGGACCCCTCGATTGTGCGGGCGGGAGCGGACTACTATGTGGCGACCTCGACCTTCGAGTGGTTTCCGGGGGTGCGGCTGCACCGTTCGCGGGATCTGCGGCAGTGGCGTCCGCTGGGGTGGGCATTGACGCGCCGGGAGCAGCTGGACTTGGCGGGCAATCCGGACTCCGGCGGGGTGTGGGCACCGAGTCTGAGCTGGAGCGGCGGGCGGTTTTATCTGGTCTACACGGATGTGAAGCTGTGGAACCGCAATCCATGGAAAGTGGCGCACAATTACCTTGTCACGGCGGAGGACGCCGCCGGTCCTTGGTCGGACCCGGTCTACCTGCATTCGCGGGGATTTGACCCGTCGCTCTTTCACGACGTGGACGGGCGGAAGTATATGCTGGCGATGGTGTGGGACCACCGTCCGGAGCGCGAGCGCTTCGGCGGGATCGTGGCGACAGAGTGGGATGAGGCGGCGGGGTGTTTGCGCGGGGAGACGCGGCTCATCTACCGCGGGTCGGGGTGGGGCCGGGTGGAAGGGCCGCATATATACAAGCGCGGGGAGTGGTATTACCTGCTCACGGCGGAGGGCGGCACGGGCTACGGGCACCGTTGCTCGGTAGCGCGGGCGCGCTCGGTGTGGGGTCCGTACGAGGACAGTCCGCATGGTCCCTTGCTCACGGCGCACGACGCGCCGGACCATCCTTTGCAGAAGGCGGGCCACGGATCGCTGGTGGAGACGCCGGACGGGGAGTGGTATCTTGCGCACCTGTGTGCGCGGCCGCTGGGGCCCGAGCGGCGTTGTGTTCTCGGCCGGGAGACGGGGCTGCAGCGCGTGGATTGGACGGAGGACGGATGGCCTGTGGTCGAAGGCGGCCCGCTGCCGGCACCGCGTTTCCGTGTGAACGGAGCGGGGTCGGGGGAGGTGCCTGCGGCAAAAGCGACGCCGTTCCCGGACGGGCGGGGCCTCGGGCTGGATTGGCAGAGCCTGCGTCGGCCCATAGAGGAGTCTTGGTGCAGCCTGCGGGCGCGGCCGGGATGGCTGCGGCTCTTCGGCGAAGAAGCCCTCGGCAGTCCCTTCCGCCAAAGCCTTGTCGGCCGCCGGGTGCAGGCGTGGCATTGCTCCGCGGCTGTGCGCATGGAGTTTTCGCCGACAGAGTTTCAGCAGGAGGCGGGGCTCGGTGCCTACTACGACGGGGCACACAACTATTTTGCGGGTGTGACGGCGGAGGACGACGGCAACCGCTGGATCCGGCTCACGGCGGTAGTGGGCGGCACCGCCGTGCTGCCGGAAGGCGGGCGGCACCGGCTCACCGGAGAGGGCGGGGTGTCTTTGCGCGGAGCCCTATCCGGCGAGCGGCTCCGGTTTTTCTTCCGCGAGGACGAGGCGCAGGATTGGACCCCGCTGGGTCCGGAACTCGACGCGACCGTTCTTTCGGACGACTATGGTTCGATCACTTTCACCGGGGCCTTCTGGGTGCTGGCTGCGTTTGACGCGACCGGGCAACGCGCACCGGCGGATTTCAAGGATTTTGTCTATGAGGAACAGTAATTCACATGCGGTGGTCTTCGCCCTCGCGCTTCCGGCCATGGTAGCCGCGTCGGAGCCTGCCGCGCCGCACGAGTCGCTTATGCACGCTTCGTCCCTCCATCACGCTTACGCGGACGCTTTCCCTGTCGGCACGGCGGTGCCGCGGGACTTTCTCACGGACCGGGCCTATGCTCCTCGGCTCGATGTCATCCGGCGGCATTTCGACCATGTCGTGGCGGAGAACGAGATGAAGTGGGAACGCCTCCAGCCGGAGGAGGGTGTCTTCACTTTTGAGGAGGCCGACCGCCTCGTCGACTGGGCGGAGGCCAACGGGCTGCGCGTATGGGGACACACCCTCCTGTGGCACAACCAGGTGCCGGATTGGGTCTTCGAGGGGCCGGACGGCGGCGAGGCACCGCCCGCCCTCTTGCGCGAACGCCTGCACACGCACATCGAAACTGTCATGGGACATTTCCGCGGCCGCGTCTATGGATGGGATGTCCTCAACGAGGTCCTGACCTCCGATCCGGCGGACCCGTTCCGGGACTCGCGCTGGCTCCGCATTCTCGGTGAGGACTACATGGCGGAAACGATACGGCTGGCGCGTGCCGCTGATCCGGACGCGCTCCTCGCCGTGAACGACTACGGTATGTCCAATCCGGATAAGCTGGCCTCCGCGCTGCATTTGCTGGAGCGCCTCGGTGCGGAGGAGGCCATGCCCGACATCTTCGGCATGCAGTCGCACATGAGCGTCTATTGGCCGCCCGTGGAGATGATCGAGAACAGTCTCCGCGCGCTCGCCGCCACCGGTGTGCGGGTGGCCATAAGTGAGTTCGACATGTCCGTGTATGACTGGACGGATACAGCCGACCGCTACCGCGAGGCACTGCCCGAGCCGCTCGCTCTCTTCCAGGCCGACCGGATCGCGCGTGTCATGCAACTCTACCGCCGCTGCGCCGCCGACATTGAACGGGTGACCCACTGGGGACCGTTCGACGACCGGAACTGGAAAAACAACTTTCCCGTGGAAGGACGCCGCGACCACGCCGGTTTGATCGACCGCCACGGCCGCCCCAAACCCGCGTTCCTTGCCTTTCAGTCGCCCGGAGTCTTTCTCGCTGCCTTCGGTCCGGTGCCGGAATGGCGTCCGGAGGAGCCGGAGACCGCTCCGGAGGTGTCGGTGCGTGCGGACCGTCCCGCCTACCTGCGGCTCAGCCAACTCGCCGTGCCGCCCAACACACTCGTCGACCGGGGGCGCCTGCGTGTCTCGGTTGAGCTGGCCCTTGCCGGGGACGCGCTTGAAGCCGCCCTCGATGTCACCGATACCCGCTGGAACGGGCGCGCATCGGACGAAACCGTCCTCCGCGTCTATCTCGATGGCAAGTGGCATGCGTTCTCCGCCGACGTTCCTGAATGGGAGGCGTCCGGTGAAGGGGAGCGCCTGCGCGTGCGTCTCGCGCTCTCGCCGCACGTCATCGAAGCGGGCGAAATTGCCTTCGATCTCGAATGGCGCGCGCCCGCCGCCGACCCACGGGGAACCTACCTGTTGCGCTGGGCCGACACCGCCTACGGCGATGACGCACCGGAACGGGCGGGCGTCTTGCGGCTCGATTGAGGACACCTCCACGGGTGGCCGATCCACGGCAAAAGGCATGAATTACCTCCCCGGAATAAAACATTCCATTTTTTTCTTGAAATTGTTCCGCGTGTCCTTTGCTTTGACGACGAAACCTCTGCAAAGCGGACATCCCCGGCCCTTTGGGTCCCGTCCGGCGGGGCAGCGGGAATGCTTAAACCACCAACCAACCTCCTTATGAACCATATGCGACAAGTCAGAAGAAAGGCCCGCGCGGGTCTCATCATACCGTTCATTCTCTCCGCGGCGGTGACCGCGGTCGGCCAGACGGCGCCCGGCGCGGAAGAGGAAGACGTCTTCGAGCTATCACCCTTCGAGGTGCGGGCAGGCGACACCGAGGGGTATTTCGCCACCCACACCTTGAGCGGCACACGCCTGCGCACGGAGTTGCGCGACCTCGGCTCGGCGATCTCGGTGATCACAGCGGAGTTCATGGAAGACACCGCGACGACGGGAAACCAAGACCTGCTCCTCTACACCCTCGGCACGGAGGTGGGGGGCGTGTCCGGCAACTTCACCGGCGCGGGTAACGCCTCGCAGCTGAATGAGAGCTTTCAGAACCCGTCAAACACGACGCGTGTGCGTGGTCTTGCGGCGGCGGACAACACGCGGAACTTTTTTCTCACGGACATCCCGTGGGACGGCTATAACGTCGACCGGGTGGACCTGCAGCGCGGCCCCAACGCACTGCTTTTCGGCTTCGGCAGTCCGGCGGGGATCATCAACGCCTCGCTCAAACGGCCCGCGTGGGAGAGTGCCTACGAAATCTCCCTGCGCCTCGACAACGAGGGCAGCCACCGGACCATCGGTGACCTCAATCAAGTGATTCTTGAGAACGAGTTGGCGGTCCGCGTCATTGCGCTGAACGACGAAACGAAGTTCCGCCAGAAACCCGCCTTCGAGCACGACAAGCGGGTGTATGCGGCCGGTCGCTACGAACCGGAATTTTTCCGCGAGCGCGGCATGCCCATGGTCGTAAACGCCCATTACGAGCACGGGCGTATCAGCGCCAACCGCCCGCGCGCCATCACGCCGCAGGACCGCATCACGGCGTTCTTCCGTCCGGTGCGGCTGGAGGACGGTTCTTTTAATCCCGAGGGCGGTCTCGGCGGGCAGCTGTTCCACCCCGTGGACGTGCGCGACGTCAACTCGCAGGCACCGGACACGGGGCAGGCGGAGCGCTTCTTCAACGACGGTTCGGAAAATCCGTTCTACGTGCCTTCGTTGGGCAACTACGGACAATCGTTCGGCGGGCCGCACGCCCACTTTGAGTGGGACGAGGGGCAGGTGCTGCGCGCCTTCCAGTCGGAGAACCACAACACGAACCCGCGCGGGATCGGTCCCGACGGGGAGATCGACGGCTCCATCCGCGGGCTGCCCTTCCAGCGCATGGTGGGAATTGACGGCTTCTTCGGTATTTCTCGCAACCTCGGGCTGCCGGGCAGTGAACTGGGGCAGTGGAACAACATCCATCTCACCGATCCGAGCATCTTTGATTTCTGGAACCGCTCCCTCGACGGCACGACGAAGAACGAGATTCAGGAGTGGGACAACTACAGCGCGAGCGTAAGCCAAAGCTTCTTTGACAACGCCTTCGGCTATGAGTTGGCGTATGACCGGCAGGAATACTACCAAGAGAGCACGCAGATCCTCACGGGTTTCCGGCAGGCGATCTTCATCGACGTGAACTCCCATTTGCCCGACGGTTCGCCCAATCCCAACGCGGGGCGGCCCTTCCTTACGGACACGGGCCAGTTTGGCAACAGTTCGGACGACCAGGTGCGCGACGCCCTGCGGCTCACCGGATTCGGTGAGTTTGACTTCCGCGACCATGGAGAGGATTCGTGGTGGCGGCGGCTCCTCGGGCGGCACGTTCTCACCGGCCTCCTGAGCGAGGAGACGACGACGACCCGCTCCACGGGGTGGGAGAGTTTCGGCATGGGCGACGATTACGGCGAGTTTATGGGCGAGACCGATCCCTTCGCCAACCGCCGCCAGCTCAACCCCGTGATTTACCTCGGGCCGTCGCTGCTCGACCGGGAATCGGCGGAAGGCGCGAATATTCCGGGCCTCACAGCGAGGCTCGACATCCCCTCGACACTCACCGTGCGCACATGGGATTCCACGTGGGCGGGGGGCGATGTCGATCCCTCCGCGCCGTGGACTCCGCCCGCCAATGTCAGCGTGGGCGATCCCGTGCAGGCGGACAATCCGGCCAACTACGTGGGCTGGGTCGAGCGCGACTTTGATGTGCTCATCGCCGAAGAGGGCCACCGCGACACCCTTGCCACGTTTCTCGACCGCTCCCGCTCCAAAGTGGATTCGCAGATGCTCGTCCTGCAAAGCTACTTCTGGGACGGTGCCGTGGTGGGCATGTACGGCTGGCGGCGGGACAAGGCGACAGCGCATTTGCAGCGTGCAGCGCGCGATCCCGACACGCAGCGCATCCGCATGGACGACGACCGCTTTCCGGATGAACCAACGGCGGTTGTCGACGAGCAATCGACAAGCTGGAGTGTCGCCGTGCATGGCACGCAGTTGTTTGACCGTGCTGGGCGTCTGCCGGTCGACGTGAGTTTCTACTACAACACGTCGGAGAATTTTCAGCCGCTCGCCGGGCGCGTCGATCTCTTCGGCCAGTCGCTCGCGCCGCCCTCGGGGCGCACGATCGACCGGAGCGTTCTCATCGCGACGAAGGACAACCGCTACGCCCTGCGGGTGACGCGCTTCCACTCGTCGGTGTCCGATGCGACGGGGACCCGGGCGCAGAACGACTGGTATCTCGGTCAGATCCAGAACCGCGGAATCACGGCGGCCAACCGTTTTGAATTCAATGTCGTGGGCGGCCAGCCAGGAGGTGACAACAACTTCCAGAACACCTACCAGCCGCGCCCCGGGCAATCGCGCGAGGAGGCCGATGCGGAAGAGGCCGCCGCCATCGCCGGGTGGCGCGCGCATGTCGACAATGTGCGTGCCCTCTCGCAGGAACTCACGGGCGATCCGGACGCCTTCTACGACGCTTGGGGTGTGGACTGGGACCGCGATCCCGGGCCGCCGCTGCCCGCCGCGCAGGCACCGGGCGGCTACGCTTCGACGGAGGACTTCACCTCGGAGGGCTGGGAGTTTGAGTTCACGGCGCAGCCCACCCGCAACTGGCGTATATCGGCAAATTTGGCGCGTGTCGTGTCCGTCCGATCCAATATCGGCGACAATGCCCTGAACCGCTATGTCGATCTGCTGGTCGACGACCTCAACAACACCGATGCGGGCAATCTCCGTGTGAACAACGGCGGGGCCAACTCCGAGACGCAACTCGAACAGTTCAACCGAGTCTTTCTCGGCAACTGGGAACTCGCCAAGCTCACGGAGGGCACGGCCGCGCCGGAACTGCGCAAGTGGCGTTTCAATCTCGTCACGAACTACCGCTTCACGGACGGCGCGCTCGACGGCTTCAATGTGGGCGGGGCTTACCGCTGGCAGGACGACGTTATCATTGGCTATCCGATTGTCACGAACGAAGAGACGGGCCTCGCCGGGTTCGACCTCGACAATCCGTACCGCGGGCCGACGCAGAGCAACGTCGATCTGTGGGTGGGCTACGAGCGTTCCCTCACGCGCCACATCGACTGGAGGATCCAACTGAACGTCCGCAACGTCTTTTCGAGCAAGAAGCTGATCCCGATCAACGCCCAGCCCGACGGATCGACAGCCGGTGTGCGCCTCGGGCCGACGACGATGTGGACGCTCACAAACACGTTCTCTTTTTGATCACTCCATGGCGGACGCACTCCTCGGGGGTTGGATGCGTTCGCCGTTCCCGGCAACTGGGAACGGGTTGATTGGCCCGGCCGAGACTATGATTCCTCCGGCCGGGCCTTTCATCCCCGTCACGCGTCGTCTCGGTCGTTTTGAACTCCCTCCTTCCACATAGAAGAATAGCTGACGAGAATGAATCTACTAGGTAACTATCCATGGACAACCCTTGCCGCGGGGAAATGCCTTCTCGCGTGCGCCGTGGTCGCCGCCTCCGATGCGCCCCGGCCCAACGTGCTCCTCATCTCGGTGGACGATTTCAAGCCGCAGACCGCGGCCTACGGGCATGAGATCATGCACACACCCAATCTCGACCGTCTCGCGGCGGAGGGCGTGCTTTTCGAGCGCGCCTATTGCCAGCAGGCGATCTGCGCGCCCTCGCGGGCGAGTCTGCTCACCGGCATGCGTCCGGATTCCACGGGGGTGATCGATCTCTTCACGCACTTCCGCGACATCAATCCTGATGCCGTCACGCTGCCGCAGCTTTTCGCGGAGAACGGCTACGGCACATGGGGCACGGGCAAGATTTTTCATGCTTCCCGGCCGGGAGATCCCGATGACCAGTCGTATTCGTGGAACGAAGGCTACTCGCCCGCGGGTATGGATATGTGGGTCAAGGAGGAGACGCTCGCGGCAATCGAGAAAAAGCGCGAGCGCGCCCGTGCCGAGGGGCTCACGGGACTCGACTTCTACCTCGCCACCCGCGGGCCGTCCACGGAACGCGCGGAGGCGCCGGAAGAGGCGTACCCCGACGGTGACATGACGCTCCGCCTCATCGGCAAGCTCGAAGAAAAGGCGGCGAGCGGCGAACCCTTTTTCTACACCATCGGCTACCTGCTCCCGCACCTGCCGTTTTCGGCCCCCGCAAAGTATTGGGATCTCTATGACCGGGACGAGTTGGAGCTGCCCCCGACATCCGAACTACCCGAGGGCGCTCCGCGTTTCGCCTTCCAGGACTCGTGGGAACTGCGCAACTACCCCGATATCCCGCCGCGGGGCGAACCCATACCGGAGACGAAGGGCCTCGAATTGATCCACGGCTACTACGCGTCCGTGAGCTTCATCGACGCGCTTATCGGGCGTGTGCTTGACACGCTGGAGGCGACGGGGCTCGCCGAGAATACGGTTGTCCTCCTCTTCGGCGACCACGGTTACCACCTCGGCGACCACGGCATGTGGTGCAAACACACCAACTTCGAGCAGGCCAACCATAGTGCACTCATGCTCCGCTATCCGGGCAATCCCGAAGGCCGCCGCGTGGCGCGTCCGGTGGAGCTGCTCGACATCTACCCGACGCTCGCTGCATTCGCCGGGCTGGAACCACCCGCGGACCAGATCGAAGGCCGCAACCTTGTGCCGGTGATCGAAGATCCCGGAGCGGAGTGGAAGCCGTTTGCCTTGAGCCAGTACCCGCGCCACATCGACGACGACCCGCGCGGCATGGGGTATTCCCTGCGCACGCAGCGCTACCGCTACACCGAGTGGGTCGTGAACCCGGACTGGCCGGAGGGCATGCATTACCATCCGTGGCCGGGCAACCGGGTTGTGGCACGCGAGCTTTATGACTACGAGACCGACCCGCACGAGAAGCGGAATCTGGCGGGCGATCCGGATTACACCGGCGTGGAGGGAATCCTCTCCGCGCTTATGCGGGCGGGGCCTCCGGACCGGCGGCCCGCGCGCATGACGGCGGAGACTAGCGGCGGAAGTGATGACTGAGCCGGCACCGGATATCCTCTTCGTTATCGCCGACGACTGGAGCGCCTACCACGCCGGTCCGGGTGGATGCGCCGCAGTCCAGACACCGAATCTCGACAGGCTGCGCGCGCGGGGCGTAACCTTTCTCAACGCGCATTGCCCGGCACCGCTCTGCGGACCGTCGCGGGCCGCCGCGCTCACCGGGGTCGCGCCGTGGCGGTCGGGGCACTGTGGATACAACCAGCAGCAATACCCCTTTCGCGCGAATCCTGTCCTTGCCGGGGCGCGGACTTTTGTGGAGGACGCCCGTGCATGCGGATACGTCACCCGCGGAACGGGAAAGATTTTCCACAACGGTCACGAAGACGACACGGTGTGGATGGAGCGGGGCGCGCCGCCTTCCTTCGGGCCGATCGCATGGGATGGCGTGGATGCCGGCAGCGGCGGTTGGCTGCCGCATCCGGATCTCCCGCCGCCGCTCAACGAAGATACGCCGCATGCATGGGACCTGAGCTTCGGGCCGCTCTCCGCTGTTCCGCGCTTTCGCAAGGCGGGCAAAAACCGTCGCGGAACGGACGGCTGGTCGGTGAACGGCCGTCCGTGGCACTGGAACGCCGGGGACGACCGTGACGCCATGCCCGACGAGATTTCCGTGCGCTGGGCGGCGGAGCGGTTGCGCCGCCCGTCGGCGGAGCCGCAGTTGCTTGCCGTGGGCCTCAACCGGCCGCACACGCCGCTCCATGTACCCGACGAGTATTTCGACCGCATACCATTGGAATCCATCGACCTTCCGGGTTGGGACGGTCGCCGGACGGCACCGGTCCTCCCGGCGCTGGGGCGCGGCGGCTGGGTCAACACGAATGTCGGCTACGAACGTTGGGACCGCCTGCGGACGGCGGGCGGCGCGGAGGTCTGTCGCCGGTGGGTCCGCGCCTACCTCGCTTCGGTGGCCTTCGCCGACGATCAACTGGGCGTCCTGCTCGACGCGCTGGAAGGATCGCCAAAAGGCCGGAAGACCGTTGTCGTCTTTACAGCGGACCACGGCTACCAGCTTGGGGAGCGTGGCTACCTTTTCAAGAACACCCTCTGGGAGCCGTCGACGCGGGTCCCGCTCGTCATTGCGGCGGAAGGCTGCGCGGCGGGCGCGCAGAGCGACGTCCCCGCCGGTTTGCTCGATCTCTATCCCACGCTTGCCGGATTGTGCGGTCTGGACGGCCCCGGCCTCGGTGCCGCGCGCCCGGACGACGGCAAAGACCTTCGTCCGTGGCTGCGGGATCCCGCCGCCGCCTTTCCGGAATACGACGGTGTCGTGACCGTCGTGCCGGCGGAGGCGGAACCTTGGCCGGACGGCCGCTCCGATGCGCGGCGGCAGCACTACGCCCTGCGCAGCCGCCGCTGGCGGTACATCCGGGCCGCCGACGGGTCGGAGGCGCTGTTCGACCAAGCGACCGATCCGCATGCATTCGAAGATTTGGCGGCGGACCGCGGGCACCGGCCGGTGCTTGAGAACCTGCGCGGTGCGCTGAGCGCGCGCCTTGGGCTTGAACCAGGGCCGTAAGCATGTCTCCATCCCCACGACTCCTTTATGCGATTTCCACCCGGTAACGCCGTTCTTGCCATTCTCTTGACCGCCTTTGTGGCGGGCGTGCTCGTCTTCGGCGCGCGGCAGCGCATGGCGTCGGAGCCGCCGCCCGACCTTGAGTTTGTGATGTTCGCGCTCAATCACTACGACGACTACAGCGCGGCCATCGCCGAGTTTGAGCGTCGCCACGGCGTGCGCATCCAGATGCAACTCGTGAACAATCAGGCCCTGCAGAGCCGCCTCCAGTCTGCCCTCATGTCGGGTACGCGCATGCCTGACATCGTCGAGATCGAGGCGAGCATGTTCGGTGCGCTTACGCAGGGACCGCTCGAAGGCATCGGCTTTCACGACCTCACCGACCGCATCCGCAAGGACGGGCTGATGGAAGACTTCATCGACTCGCGGCTTGCCATGTGGACGCGGGACGGGCGCATCTTCGGGATCCCGCACGACATCCATCCCGTCATGCTTGCCTACCGGGCCGATATTCTCAAAGAGATTGGCGTCGACCCCGCCGCCCTCGACACATGGGAGCGCTTCGAGGCCGTGGCACGGGAGCACATGGTCGCCGACCTCACGGGCAACGGCGTAACCGACCGATATGCCATCGATTTTTCGTTATCGGGGCTTCCGGAGCTGATCGACGTCCTTTTGCCGCAGGCCGGGGTGGACGTTATCGATGCCCTCGGTCGTCCCGCTTTCAACCGGGAGGCCACGGTGGAGTTGTTCGCATGGTTTCTGCGGCAGACGCAGGGGCCGGACCGCATCTCCTTTCCGGCGGGGTGGGGGCAGAACCTCGCCAAGGCCCTCAGCGACGGGCTCATTCTCTTTCTCGTCGCCCCGGACTGGCGCACGCACCAGATCCAGACGGACAACCCCCGTCTCGCCGGTTCGCTCAAGCTCATGCCGCTGCCCGCGTGGGAGGCGGGCGGCCGCCACACGTCGACATGGGGCGGCAGCTCGCTCGTTATCCCGAAGACGGCGCGCAATCCCGACCTTGCATGGGAGTTCGCCAAGTTTCTCTATCTTGAGAAGGAGTTTCTCCCCGACCGTTTTCGCAACACCAACATCATCCCGCCCGCCCGCTCGGCATGGGACGAGCCCTTTCTCGACGACGTGCATCCGTTCTGGGAGCAGCCCATCGGGCGGCGCTACGCCGACCTCGCCGAGGATGTCCCTGCGGTGCATCCCTCGCCCTACCGCGACTACGCGCGCAACCGACTCTCCACCGTCTTCACGCGGGCGCTGCGCTGGGCGCGAAACAACCCCGGGGCCGATCCGCGTGACTTCATCCGCGCCGAGCTGACGGCAGCCGAAGCCGACGTGTGGCGCCGCCTCGACCGCAATGTCTTTCTCGCACCGCCGCAGGGGGAGGCCGAGCAGCGATGAGACGCCGCCAGCTCATCAGCGCGTGGCTGTTTCTCTCGCCCTTCCTCATCTTGAGCGGTGTGTTTTTCATCTATCCGTTTCTCTGGGCTACGATCCTCGCCTTCTATCAGACGAGCGGGTCGCTGCACTCCGTCTTCGTCGGTTGGAGCAACTTCCGCTTTGTCCTCTCCGATCCCGAGTTTTTCCGCGCCCTGCGCAACACGACCGTCTTCGCCGCCTTCTCCGTTTTCCTGCAACTGCCGCTTTCGCTCGGCCTGGCGCTTCTCCTCAACTCCCGCAAGGACCGTTGGAAAGGCTTCTTCCGGCTCATCCTCTTTTCCCCCCACCTTGTCGGCCCGATCTTCGTGGGCATTCTCTTTTCCGTCCTCTTCACGGCGCGCTTCGGCATGATCAACCGCTTTCTCCACCACGTCTCGGGCTGGGGACTGGACCTGCGCTGGCTCGCCGACCCCGCGCTCGTCATGCCCGCCCTTGTCCTCACTTCGCTGTGGATGTATGTCGGGTTCAACATGATTTACTTCCTCGCCGGACTCCAGAATGTGTCCGAAGATCTCATGGACGCCGCCCGCGTGGACGGCGCGGGGCCGTGGCAGCGCTTCGTCAACGTCATCGTCCCCGCCATCAAGCCGGTCGCCCTCTTCGTTGTCATCATGAGCACCATCGGGTCATTCCAGCTCTTCGAACTGCCCTATGCCCTCCTCAACGGAACGGGCGGTCCTGACAACGCCGGTTTGACGATTGTGATGTATCTCTACCAGCACGCCTTTGAGTCCGGCGATCTCGGCACGGGCGCGGCCGTGGGCTGGATCCTCGCGCTCATTATCTTCGCCATCTCCATGGCGCAAATCCGAATTTCGAGGGGACTGGAGTCGCCATGAGCTTCAACATCTTCCATGCCCTCGTCCTCGCCGCCGCGGCGGTCTACGGCGCTCTCTGGTTTTTGCGGAGTGACCACGGGGCCTCGGCGAACACCTTCTTGCGCTACGCCCTCATCCTCGCGGCGTCGTTCCTCGTCCTCGCGCCCTTCGCGTGGCTCGTCGCGGCGACCTTCAAAGATCCGGACGTTCTCAATGAATACGTGTTCTTTCCCCCGCTCTCGGAGTGGTCCTCCGACACACTCAACTTCAAAAACCTGCGCGTCCTCTTCGAGCCGCGGCAGACCTCGGCGGGGACCTTCACCTTCTGGCTCTTCATCTTCAACTCCCTCTTTCTCGCCTGCACCCAAACAGGCCTCCAGCTCTTCACCTCGTCGATGGCGGGCTTTGCCCTCGCGAAGTATTCCTTCCGCGGATCGGGTCTCGTCCTCGGCTTCATCCTCGGGTCCATGATGATCCCGCCCATCCTTCTGCTCGCCCCGGTCTACATGATCATCGTCAACCTCGGCTGGATCGACTCCTTTCTCGCCCTCATCGTGCCCTCCGCCGTCAGCGGCTACGGCATCTTTCTGTTCCGCCAGGCCATGCTCGGCGTACCCAAGGAACTCCTCGAGGCCGCCCGCGTGGAGGGCGCGAGCGAGTTCCGGCTCTACTTTTCCGTCGCCCTGCCGCTTGTCCGTCCCATGAGCGGCGCCTTCTGCCTCGTCGCCTTCCTCGCCTCGTGGAACAACTTCATCGCCCCCAACGTCTTTCTCCACTCCACCCACAAGCTCACCCTCCCCGTCATCCTCCAGCAATACGTGGGCGACTACTCCTCGCAATACGGCGTCTTCCTCGCCGGCACCCTCATCGCCATACTCCCGCCCGTCATTCTCTTCTTCCTCCTCCAGCGCGAGTTCATCAGCGGCCTCACCTCCGGCGCGGTGAAGGGGTAGGGGCAACGGCGCCCGGATACGCGACTGACTCACTGGAGCGCATGTCTTCAGACAGCGAAACACCGTTGGTCCGTTCTCCGATTCCTATCTTATCCGAGCGCCAAGGGCTTCCCGTTCCTACGCCGGCCGTTTCTTCCGTGCATCTTAACAACCGTTGGGTGACGCATTTTCCGGACTGCGACGCGTGGGGATTTACCGAAGAGGAAACGCATTCTGTTGAACTTCAGGTGTTTGCGGACTTTTCGCCCGTGAGGGCGAGTGATATCAACCCGGAATATGCGAAACTCAGTGCGCGAATTGATGCACGACAGGATCGCATGCGCCGCGGGTATTCCTTTTTCAGGAGGGGCCATCGCCCGTTCCGCACTCGCCGCGAAACTCTTGACACTGTGCACGAAATCGTAAATCTAGGCGCATCATGCTGTTATCGAGAGTCAAAACTTCCATTGTTGGCGTGAGCCCCGGGCCGCATATCGCGCGTCGATGCCGACAAATGCGAAACTGAGTATTCCCCATATCACTGTTAGCCCAGAAAATAGAATTATGAATATATCATGCGCATCCCCCATTCTTCAGGTCGCCGATCTGAACAAAGCTATTGCTTTCTATTGTGATATCCTTGGGTTCTCCAGGGAGTTCGTCTATGGCGAACCCGCTTACTACGCCGGAGTAAAAAGGAACGATGTCATCTTTCACCTATGCAGGTCAGAAGAAAATGCCGAACGGCGTGGAATGGGATCCGTTTATGTATTTTGTGACGAGGTCGATATTTACTACGACGCGATTAGAGCGAAGGGAGCCGAAGTCACATCTCCATTGAACACATATCCATACGGGATGAGAGATTTTCAGATTAAGGACACCGACGGGAATTTGATCTGCTTCGGATGTCCGGTCGAGGAAGGGAACGGCTAACCAAGCGGAGCACTCAATTCCGAGAGGCTGCCGCCTCTCTCCATGAGTGTCCTTTACGTTCTGTGGGAAAATTAAATGAGGATTATTCTTACAACCATCATTAGCCTCCTCGCCGCGTGCTTGTTGGTGAGCACCTTTGCGGAGTCGCCCCCCAGCCACTTGCACCTTCGCGTCATCGAGCAGAAGCAGAATATGGAACGCGTCTATGACTCGTATTCCATACTCACCTCGCGACAGGATCCCATAGCCCTCGAGCATGCATTGGAGGACGTGAAAGTTCCCGACGCCTATCTGTGGGTGAATGCGGCGCGTTATCTCGGCAGTCTCGGACGTGAAGAAGCGATTCCCTACCTCATAAAGGCTCTTCGGCACACTGCCAGTCGGGGAGACGATGAGATAGTTGGTTGGCTTGAGGATCTTACGAAAAAGTCGTTTGGAGCGGATTTTGACGCATGGCGAAGTTGGTGGCTCGAAGAAAATCCCGATTTCCAGCTCAATTGGAAATCGAATCTTGGACACCGCCCGCGGCTTGGGAACCGTTACGAGCCTTACGAGATCGCGGAGGAAGGGAAAGGCTCTGTCGGAAAGTTCCTCGCTGATGCTATCAAGACGGGCGGTGCTCAGATTCAGCATGACGCGGACCTCAGCATCCTTGGCAAGCAGTGGCGTTACTCGCTCAATTCCGGTGGAGCTACGATTTATATTTTCGAAAAGGAATTTGAACCCGTAGCTCGGTTCCTCAGAGATCTGTTGGGAGAGCCGGACCCAGAACAGGGTTCCTTCGACTTTCCTTCTGCATTGGCCCGAAGGCAGGGATTTTATTCGATAGAGGATAAGAAAGTAGGTATCAGGTACGTTCGGAAGACAGAAGGAGTTGTTCAGGTTGATCTCATTTACGCCAGGCATGATGCATGGCAGTGACGCTCAGGCACAACCAAGCACAGAACCAGACGCAGCACTCAACCGAATGGGCTAGCGCCCATTCGGCGAGTGTGCTCGATGTTGTGCAGGAAATGAATAAATGAAAAAAACATGTTTCATAGTCGCTGGACCGAACGGTGCTGGTAAATCGTCTTTTGCAGAGTCGTTCCTACCCAATGAAGCAAATTGTTTTTATTTTGTAAACGCTGACATGATTGCTAAAGGAATTTCTCCTCTTCGTCCTGAAAATGCGGGTGTAGAAGCAGGAAAGATTTTGTTTCGGAAGATAGAGGAATACTCGAATAGAGAAATCACCTTCGCCTTCGAGTCGACGCTAAGTGGAACCGGACACCTACGGCGTATCGAAAGCCTAAAAAAGAAAGGCTACCGAATCGTCATTTATTATCTCCAGCTGGTCTCCGAGGAATTGGCAATTGAGCGCGTCAGATGCCGGGTCAAGGAGGGCGGACACAACATCCCAGCAGCTGATATCAGGAGGCGATTCAAGCGCAGTTGGCAGAATTTCACGAAGCTTTACCGAAACCTTGCAGATGAGTGGATCGTGTTCGACAACAGCGGCGATGACCCTATTGTTTTGGAAAGATCATCATGAAAAACACGGAAGATAAGGATTTAGCACTCAAGGGTATGCGCCGCGCAGCGGTCATCGCCCGTGAACGAGCTGCCCGTTTTGGATTGCAGATACCTGTCTGGAGAGATGGAGCCATTGTTTTCGTGAATCCAAAGCTGAAAGCACAACCAGACGGTAGTGCCAACTCCGATTCCGCGCCGGTCGTCCCTCCCTCTGCTCCATCGGAGTAGCACACCTCGACGATGCCAGCCCTTTGTGGACACTCAGAACAATGTCTTTGTCGTTTTTGACGGCATGGTGATCAAGCTTTTGCAATGGAGATGTTGAACCAACGATAATGGGCGGTCGTTTACTCCCATGCGCTCCGCCGGTGCGGGGAGGGCGGCGGCGAGCTGCGGAGAACCGCGGGCAAGGTCGTCAAGGCCGGTTCTCGCCTGAGCGCCCTTGCGGGCCGGGGGCGGCGGCGAGGCGCTCCGCGAGGTAGGCGGCGAGGTCGGCGCGGATGTCACGGTAGTCCGGGTCGCCCGCGCGGTTGTCCCAGGCATGGGGATCTTTGAGGAGGTCGTAGAGTTCCTCGCTGCCGTCGCTGCAGAGGGTGTAGCGGTAGCGTTCCGTGCGGATGCTGTGGTGGTTCCACGCGGGTTCCGAATAGGTGTGCGGTTCGAGGTGTCTGGGTCCGGCGAGGTGCGAGAGGACGCCCCGCCGGTCATCGACCGCGGTGACGGAGGCGGGGTCGCGCAGGAGATCGGCGATGGAGTCGCCGTCGAGCGGTGGGGCACGGTCTCCGGGCGGCGCGGGCGCGAGGCCCGCGAGTTCGACAAGGGTGGGGTAGACGTCGAGCAGGCTGACGGGGGCATTTGTCTCCGTGCCCGCGGGAATGTCCGGTCCGACCCAGAGCAAGGGCACGCGGGTGCTCTCTTCCCAGATCGTCGTCTTGCCCATGAAGTCCTTTTCGCCCATATGGTAGCCGTGGTCTGAGGTGAAGATCACGTAGGTGTTGTCGCGGTGCGGGCTGTCTTCCAAGGCGTCCAGGATGACGCCGACCTGATAGTCGACAAAGGCCGTGCAGGCAAGGTAGGCGTGCGTCCAGCGCCGCCACCACTCGAAGCCGCCCTCCGGCGTGGCGTCGCCCTGGCGCATGAGTTGCGGCAGACGCATGGCATGGTGGGTACGCTCTCCGGTTTCCGGGTCCTTCCACAGGATTTCGGGAATATCCTCCAGATCGTTGGGCAGGTAGGGCGGCAACCGGATTTCGGCGGGATCCCATAGCTCGAAAAACTCGTCTGGGGCATACATCGGGGTATGGGGGCGGTTGAAGCCCACGATCATGACGAAGGGTTCCTCCCGCGCATCCGCCGAGCGCAGCTTCTCCGCCGCCCATTGCGCGGAGATTTCGTCGGGCATCCGGTCGCGGTCGTCGGGAGATTCCCAGCGGAAGCGCCATGAATCGGGATCGCCCACTTCGCCCCAGGCCCAGTCGGCCATCCAGCCGCGCCAGCCGTCGACCTCCGGGATTTCGCTCAGCCGCCCGAACCCGCCCCAGTAGCTCTCCGTGCGGTCACCCGGCATCGCCGGATGGCCCCGGCCCTCCGGCTTGTTCCACGGGAAATACCTCTCGCCGTCCCACGGTGCGGGACCAAAGCTCGGCTCCAGCCCGTCCATGGGCGTGTTGAACACGCTGTTGTCCTCATGGCCGTTGTGGAAGATTTTGCCCGTGCCCATGACAGCGTAGCCGCGCGCCGCAAAAGACTCCATGAGCGTGACGGCATCCTTCATTTCCCCGAACTCCCGCCAGTTGTTCTGCTGCTGCCGGTAGCCGTAATAGCCCGTCCGCAGCGGCGACATGCCCGTCCACATACTCGCCCGCGACGGCCCGCAGATCGCCACCGTGCAATGCGCGTTCTGCATGCGCAGGCCCTCCGCCGCCATGCGGTCGAGGTTGGGCGTGATCGCCTGCGGGTGCCCGCCCATGCCCTCCACCGAATCGTTCAGGTCGTCCGCGATGAGGATGATGAAATTCGGCGGTGCCGAATCCGCTCCGGCCACGTCTTCCGCCGCGCCGCAAACCATGCTTCCCGCCGCGCCCATCAACAGAGCCGCTTTCCACTTCTTTGAATTGAACATTCCATTCATTCAGGAGCGTCCGGTTCACGGTGTCAAGGGTAAGAAGAACCGGGCCTGCCGCCAATGGCGGCGTCTCCGGCGCATGTGCGATAACGCGCGTAGACCAAAGCGAGGCACGGATGCACAGCGTAGGCTGAAGCTTCAGCGAAGCATGGACGCTCGGCGGCGAGACCGCAGCGTCGCCCAACTCCCGGTTGCCCGTATATGATTCATTGACAAAACCATACCCGATCCCTCAGATTTCAAGGCACGAAAAAAACTGTCGTCTTATCTTAAAACCGCTAGGAATATGCTAATTAAATCTGTTCGCAGGAAGAGCGAAACGAATCATCCTCATCGGGCCCGGAGGATCGGGAAAGTCTACCCTCGCCCGGCAGATGGGTGAGATTCTCGGGCTGCCAGTATTTCACCTTGATCGCCTGCATTGGAAACCGAACTGGGCGAGCCGTGAAACGGTTCTTTATTTATCGCGGCAAGTCGCGTCCCGATATGACTGAAGGATGTGATGAAAGAATTAACAGAGAGTTCTTCCTTTGGATATGGCGTTTCCGGAGGTTCGCGCTTGATTGCCGGGGGCGGCGATGCGTAGGGTTCCGGAATTGTGGGCACGGTGAAGGTAAAGCCAGTCAGCGGTTCGGTCCGGTCCGGAAGGGTCCTGACGGCGGTGTTGTGTCTGGGGCTGGTGTGGTTGTGGTGCGGGGCGGCCGCGGCCGGGGGCCGGGTGCTGGGGTATCACGTGGAGGACTTCTTCCGTCCCGTGGCGTTGTCTTCGCCGCAGTTGTCGCCGGACGGGGAGCATGTGGCGTATGTGACGACGCGGCGGCGGCGCGCGACGGTGGTTGTGCGCGGGATCGAGAGCGAGCGGGAGCGTGTGCTGCATTCCTCCGGGGCGGACACGGGGATGATCACGGAGCTGCGTTGGCTGACGAATGAACGGGTGGCGTATCAGGAGAATTTCGGAACGCTGACGGCCATCAATATCGACTTGTCGAAGCGCACGGAGCTGTATGACGCTGGGCGCGTGCTGCTGGGGTGGGGGTTTCTCTTGTTCGGGGACTTTGCCTACCCGAGGATTTTGTCGCGCCTGCCGCAGGACCCCGACTACATTCTGGTGCATGCGCGGGGGCGGGACGGGCTACCGCGGGTTTCCCGCGTGGAGATCCACACCGGTGAGGCGGAGGTTGTGCAGGACGGGCAGAGGGACGTATATTCATGGATTGCGGACAGGTCGGGCACCGTGCGGATCGGTATGCAGTACCAGCGCGGGCAGGAGCGTCTGCTCTACCGGGAGGCGCCGGGCGCGCGCTGGCGTTCGCTTGACCGGGTGATGCCGGACGACGACGGGCGGTTTGCGTATTCGGGCCGGACGCTGGCGGGGCGGCGGCACCATTTTCTGGGATTCGCGCGCGATGCGGACGTTTTTTATCTAGCCTCGAACGCGGGGCGGGACCGCGCGGCGTTGTTTTCCTACCGGTTGTCGACCGGCGAGCGCACGCTCCTTGCGGAGGACCCGGTGTACGACCTGTTCACTTACGGCGGGGACCATCTCGCCCCGGTATTCAGCGCGCGCACGGGAGATCTTGCAGGCATCTACTACGATGCGGAACAACCGCACGCGCTGTGGTTCGACCCGGCGTTCGAAGCGTTGCAGGCGGCGGTGGACAGGCGGCTGCCGGAAACGATCAACTTTATCACCGGGATGGATGCGGCGGAGAACCGGTTCGTCGTCTACTCGGCGTCGAGCCGGCACAAGGGGCTGGCGCATCTGTATGACCGCGGGAGCGGCGAGCTGACGGCTCTGGCGGAGGCGGACCGCCGCTTCCGCGCGGAGGATATGTCGGCGATGCGGCCGATCGAGTTTCCGGGGCGCGACGGGCATGCGCTGCACGGCTACCTGACGGTTCCGAAGGACCGTCCAAAGGGCGTGCCCAACCGCACGGTGGTGTTGATTCACGGCGGCCCGTGGATCCGGGATACTTATGGGTACCATCCGGAAGTGCAGTTTCTGGCGTACCACGGGTTCACGGTTTTGCAGGTGAACTTCCGGGGATCGACGGGTTACGGGTTCGCGCACCTCGATGCGCTGCGGGGCGACCTCGGCGATCCGGCGGTGCGCGACATCCTCGACGGATTGGACTGGGCAGTGGGACAGGGCTACGCGGACCCGGACCGCGTGGCTGCGATGGGCGCCAGCTACGGCGGGCTCGCCACACTCCGCGCAATGGCGGTGGCCCCGGACCGCTTTCGGGCGGGGGTGGCTGTCGCGGGGGTGTATGACATTCCCGGGCAGCTACGCCACACGCGCCGGGCCGCTCCCCGTATGGGGTACGAGTTCTGGCGGGAGATGACGGGGGGTATCTGGAACCGCCGCGAGTTGCGGGAGATGTCGCCGCTGGGGTCGGTGGACCGGGTGCGGGCACCGGTGTTTGTCGCGCACGGCGTGGAGGATGTAGTCGTGCCGCCGGAACAGAGTGAGCAACTGGTCGAGGCGCTGGCGGCGGCGGGGATCGTGCATGAGTTCCTGCTGCTGGAAGATACGGGCCACGGCACCGGGCCGATGCGCGACCGCATCCTCCTCTATGAGCGGATACTGCGCTTTTTGAATGAACATGTGAAGGAGGCGGACCGGTGAAACGCGTTTTCCTGTGGGCGGCTCTGACCGCGGTTGCGCTGCTGGCCGCGGTCGGCGCGGGCGCTTACTGGTGGCTGGAGACGTCAGGCAGCGAGTCGGCGCTGCGCTGGCGGGCGGAGCGCGGTCAGGCGGAGGCGCAGTTGGAACTGGCGCGGCGGCATGAGGTGCGGGACCCGGGCGCGGCCCTTGGATGGTACGAGGCGGCGGCGCGGGACGGACTCCTTGATGGAATGCGGGGTGTGGTGCGGCTTGCAGAGGCGGACAGCGCCGAGGCGAAGCATTGGACGGCGGTCTTGGCCCGGTCGGGAGAACCGGAGGCGGCCTACCGGCGGGCCGGCGCTCTGGAGGATGCCGGTGATGCGGCCGGAGCGGAGCATTGGCTGCGGATCGCGGCGAACGAAGGGCATGCGGCGGCGGCATGGGCGCTTGGTGCGCGCAAGGTGGCGGCGGGGACCGAAGACGGTCGATTCCGTAAGGGGGTGCGGAGGATCCGGCGGGCGGCGGCGGACGGCGAGGTCGAGGCGATGTACTGGCTGGCCGGTGCATACGGCGAAGCCGGAGCGCTGGGGTCGAATACGGCCGAGGCCGAGCGCTGGATGAACTTGGCGGCGTCGGCGGGCCATGTGGAGGCGTCGTATGCGATCGGGCGGATTTTCCACCGCCGGGCGCGGTCGGCGCACCAACGCGCCTACGCGCGGGAGCGTCTGCGGTTTGCCTATGACAACGGGATCCCGCAGGCCGCCGGTCCCATGGGCGATTATCTCTGGCGGGAGGGCCGGCAGGAGGAGGCATTGATCCATTTTGCGGTGGGCGCGCTGGCGGGGGACTTTGCGGCGCTTGAGCGACTGTTGCGCCTATACCCCCGGACGGAGGTTCAAGCCGAGCATGCGGCGTCGATTCTGGCGGGTTGGCAGGTCTACGGCGGGCAAGCGTTTCCAGCAGAAAAACCGGCACGACGACGGACGGGTGGTGAGCTTTCGGCGGTCCGGGACCACGATGGGAAGATCGTTGCGCGCGGTATCGAGGCGGTGCGCCGGTCATGGACAGAGGACGGAGCCGATCTCGAATCGGCAGTCCGCGCGTGGTTTGCGGAGCCAACGCTTCCGCACGCGGCCTATCCGGGCTGGGAAGATGTGTATACCTCGGCGGCGGACGGCGACGCGGAAGCGGCCTACAGGCTGGCGTTGGCGTTGAAGACAGGGGACGGGCTTGCCAAGGATGCGGAGGACGCGGCGTTCTGGTTGTTGCGGGCGGCGTACGGGGGACATGTTGAGGCGGCTTGGACTGTCTACAAGGTCCATGCCGACGCCGGAGGCCCGCAGTACGATCCGGAAACGGCGGAGGCAATGCGGTCGCTGGCGGAACTGGCCGGCCACCACGGTGCGCTGCTCGACGCGGCGCACCGCCTTCTTGCCAAAGGCAGTGCGGACGCGGACCGTTCGGCGGTGGTGATGCTTCAACGCGCCGAAGACAGCGCCGAGGCAGAGGCACTGCTGGAGGAGCTGTTCGTCGAGGGACGGGGTATTTCGCTGCAGAATACGACGACACGTCGCGCGCTGGTCCGGCTCGCGGCGGAGGACCATGTATGGCCGCTCTATCACATGGGAGATCTGCATTGGCGGCGGCTGCCGCGGGACGGCGAGACGTTTGCGGATCTACGTGAGCGGGCTATGGACTATTGGAAGCAGGCGGCCGCACTGGGGCACGATGAATCCGCAGTGCGTGCGGCGGCTGTGTTGCTTGGATACGTCCGGTCGGGCGTCGAGCGCCGCGCGCTGGAAAAAAACCGCATCGAGGCGCACCGGGAAGGCGATAACGAGCGCGTCCGGGAGATCAGTGCGATCCTCTCCGGTCGCGATCAGCCTCCGGTCGACCATGCCGCCGCCCGCGTTCTCCTCGAGCCCGCCGCGCAGCGGGGCAACGCGGAAGCGCATTACCTCCTCGGATCGTCCATCCTCAATGAGGCGATGGAAGCAATGCAGCTGGACGAACCGACTCTCGAAGCAGGGGTGCACCACATGCGGACCGCCGCGGAGGGAGGCAATGCGACCGCGGAGGGGCTTTTCATTGACCTTGGCGGCGACGCCGGCGCCGATCCGGAAGAGACCGTGGCTTTGTCGTTCGCCGACTTGTACTACCAAGCCAATACACTCGGCTCGGACCGGGCGGCCTATTGGCTGGGATCGTGGATGTTGGGCGAGGAATCGGCGGCGGGGATGACGGAGACCGCACTGGAGTGGATCGAGGAAGCGGCCTATCTTGGCTACGAGCCGGCCTTTCTGCGCCTCGCGGAACTCTATCATGCGGGTGAGAACGTGGAGCCGGACGCCCTGCGGTCGCTGCGCTGGCTGGAAGCGGCGGCGGAAGCCGGGAACGCCGATGCGCAGTTTGCCGCGGGCATGCGCTATGTTGAGGGCAGGATTGTCGTGCGCGACGCGGAGCGGGCACGCGGCTATCTCGAGGCGGCGGCGCGGCAGGGTCACGATGCCGCGCGCAATGCCTTGGCGGACATGGCCCGCATGGCGGATTCCGGCGTGGTGGCGTCGGAGACCGAGGCGGTGGCGGTTTTCGCCGGTCACGGCTACGGGGCAGGTGAAATTTTTCCCATTCGGTTGGTGATGGTCGAGGACGGCGGACCGGTGGCTGTGTCTTCGGTGCGCCGCAACCGGCCCTATGCCGTTGTCAACAACCGGCGTGTGCGTCTCGACGGCGCCGCCGCCGTGTATTTGCTGCCCGACGACGCTTTTTCTCCGGCCCGTGTGGAGATAGACGAATTATTCTACACGGGTCCGGTGGTGCGCATTGGCGGCGCCCTTGCCGTGAGCACACTCTCGCCCCGGATCGTGGCGACGCTCACGGCGGAAGCGGATCTGCGCAATTGTTTCGCGGCATTGGTCATTGGTGACAGCGATGGCGGCTATCGCGCATGGTGGCAGTCCATCGGGACGCTACGGGCGGGGCGCGAGCGTGTTGTGCAGGTCGAGTTCGAGCAGCGCGGGTGGCGCAACCGTCCGGTCGCGCTCATGATCTTCAGCGACGGTCGCGAGGTGGTCACGTCGCGCCGCGTGCAGCTGTCGCACCTCGGGCGGACAGAACTGGATGCGTTTGCGCGCGAGCGCGATGAATTCCTGCGCCGCGCGGCGGACGCAGATAAATACGCGCCGCCTGCCCTCGCGACGGAACTACGGCCCGTGACCTTTGCCGCCGCGCCCGCGGGCACGACATTTCCCGTGCGGGTGCGGGTTAGCCCGGACGGTATTGTGCAGGACCTGTCCCCGCCGGACAGGCTGCCGGGCGCGAGTGTGCCGGAGTTGCTGCGCAACCTAACGCGGGCGCGGTTCCTGCCCGCGGTGCGCGGGGGCGAGCCGGTGGGGGCGGAGACGACCCTCGAGGTGCCGGTGTGGTGACGGAATGGCGCGGGCGGGTGGGCGGAACCGCTGCTCAGGCGAGACGGGCAAGGTATTTCTGGCGCAGGAGTCGCCATGCGACGACGAAAAATGCGGTGAGGGGGATGGCGAGGATCATGCCGAGGATGCCGCCGAGGGCGGTGCCCCAGAAGAAGATGGCGATGATGATGACGAGGGGGTGCAGGCCGGTGGATTGGCCCATGATCTTCGGGGTGAGGAAGTAGCTCTCGATGAGCTGGACGACGCCGAAGACACCGAGCGCCAGCGCGGCGGTGACGATGCCGCCGTCGGGCTGGAAGTAGGCGATAGGCAGGACGCTGGCGAGACCGAGGATGGTACCGAGGTAGGGGATGATGTTGAGCGCGCCGAGGAGGAGACCGAGGACGATGGCGAAGTTGACGCCCACCGCGCTGAACCCGGCGGCGAAGAGGACGCCCATGATCATGCCGATGAGGATTTGCCCCCGGAAGAAGGCGACCATGCTCAAGGCGAATTCGTTGATAAGGAAGACGATGTCCTCGCGGATGTCCTTGCGGATGAAGGAGAGCTGCTCCTTGAGGTCGCGCATAGGGTTGCGGTCGGAGAGGAGGAAGAAGAACAGGTAGACAGGCACGATGGCGGCGGCGGCGGCCCACGCGAATAGGTCCATGAGCCATGTGCCGAAACGCCCGACGGCGGGCGCGGCATGGGCAAAGCTCTCCTGCGCGTAGCGGGTGAGCGTCTCGCGGTATTCCTCCAGTTTTTCCGCCCCCACTTTTTCCTCGAGGAACTCCATGACCTGGGGGAAGCGGTTGTCGAAGCCTTCCTGCGCGCGTTCGAGGAGGACGGGAACCTCGCGGGCAAACTTCAGGCTCTGTTCGACGAGGATGGGCACGACAAAAGCGATGACGGCCGCGCAGGCGAGGAGGATCAGCCCGTAGATCGCGGCGATGGCCCCGACGCGCGAAAAGCGCAGGTGCTCTTGCAGGAGGAGGGCGACCGGTCGAAGGAGAAGCGCGAGGATTCCCGCCACGGCCAGCGGCCAGAGGACGTTGGAAAAGGTGGTGACGAAGGAGCGGAGGACGAGAAAGACGCCGAAGGCGAGGGCACCGATGACAAAGAGCGAGACGCAGACCAGCGCGGCGGTCACCAGCTGGCGCTGGATCCCGGTGAGCCATGGCCGCCCGTCGGCGCCGTCGCCCTCAGTTCCAGTCTTCGGTGTCTCCAAAGCCGAGATCCCGTTTGATTTCGGGCACTTGCTCCAGCTCGCTGATCAGTTCGTCGACGCTGAAATCGGCCACGATGAATTCGCCGAACTCAAACGTCGGCGTAAGGCTTTGACCGCTCACTTCGATCATGCGCTGCATGTTCTGCGCGTTCGCGTTGACGTCGCGGACATTGACCTCGACACCGTGCTGCGAAAAGAACGCCATGGCCTCGCGGCACCACGGGCAGCCGGGTTTGATGTAGAGGGTCGGACGGAGTTTGTCTTTCATTAAACGGAAAAAAGCCTTCGAATGTTCGGTCTGGTTGCGGACAAAAGGCAAAGGTGATTCGCCCGCATCCACAAAGTTTTCAAGTTTATTCGCTTATTCTGAATGGCAGGGGCAACAACGACAACTGAAATCGAGGGGGCGCGGCCCCGCGCGGAGCCTATGTCCATCCACATCAAGGGGGCGCGGCAGCACAACCTCGCCAATGTCGATGTCTCCCTGCGGCGCGACCACCTTACGGTCATCACGGGCGTGAGCGGGAGCGGCAAGTCGTCGCTCGCCTTTGACACGCTCTACGCCGAAGGCTACCGCAAATACATCGACAGCCTCTCCGTGCGGGCGCGTCAGCTCCTTGAACAGATGCCGCGGCCGGACGTGGATTTCATCGAGGGGCTCTCGCCCGTCATCGCCATCGAGCAGCGGGAGGCGGCGGGCGCGAATCCGCGCAGCACGGTGGCGACGGTGACCGAGGTGGCGGACTACGCGCGGCTGCTCTGGGCGCTGGGGGGCGAGGCGTTTTGCCCGCTCGACGGCGGGCGCATCCGGCGGCAGACGCTCGACGATGTGGTCGACGCGCTGCTGGCGGAGCCGGAAGGGGCGCGCTGCATCCTCCTTGCGCCGGTCATGCGCGCGAAATCCTCCGTCGTGCGCGGCGAGCTGCCCGTGCTGCGCCAGCGCGGCTACCAGCGCGTGCGCGTCAACGGCGAGATCCGTTCGCTGGAGGACGAGGATCCCCTCGCGGGCACGACAGGCGAACTCACGCTCGATGTCGTGGTCGACCGGATCGTCCTGCGTCCCGACCAGCGCAGCCGTCTCGCCGATTCGCTGGAACTGGCTTTCCGCGAGGGGGCCGACCGCGCCGTCGCTCTGGTGCAGGCGGACCGGGAGGGGGCATACGAGGAGCGCGCGCTGAGCCGCCATCTCTCCTGTGAAATCTGCGGCGAAGTCTACGAAGCGCTCTCCCCGCGGCATTTCTCGCACAACCACGCCGAGGGCGCGTGCCGCACCTGCGGCGGGCTCGGGCAGACCCGGCAATTCGCGGAGGAGTTGCTTGTGCCCGACCCGTCGAAGACGGTGAAGGGCGGAGCGATCAAGCCGTGGCGTCTCGGGTCAAAGCGCATGATCATCCAGCGCAACGCCATCCTCAAGCAGCTCTCCGAGCAGCTACCCTTCGATCCGACCGTGCCGTGGGAGGAACTCGACACGGAGACGCGGCGGCAGATCCTCCGCGGGGCGGGCGAACGGCTCTTTTCCTTCAAGCTCAGAGGCGGCAACCGCAAGCCGGAGGTCATGCCCTTCGAAGGCGTCGTCAAAGACCTCGAGCGCACCCGCGCGGAAACCACGAGCGACGGTCTTCGCGCGCGGCTCATGGCCTACCAGGTGGCGTCGACGTGCCCCGACTGCGGGGGCGAGCGGCTCCACGCGGCGGCGCGCGCCGTCCTCGTGAACGGCACGGGCTTCGCCGCCTTTATGCGCATGGACCTTGCGCAGGCCTTTGAATTCGTGCGCTCCACGCGCCAAGCCCTGCTGACCGGCGGGGGTGCGGCGGCGGAGGGCGCGGCGCGCCACATCGACAAGCTCGGCGAAGTCTTTGCCGGACTCGAGCAGCGGTTGCGCTTCCTCAATGAAGTGGGGCTCAACTACCTCAGCCTCGACCGCTCCTATGCCTCCCTCAGCGGCGGCGAGGCGCAGCGGGTGCGGCTCGCGACGCAGCTCGGCATGGGGCTCGTGGGGGTGACCTACGTCCTCGACGAGCCGACCATCGGTCTCCACCCGGCGGACACGGCGCGCCTCATTACGAGCCTCCGCGCCCTGCGTGACCGCGGCAACGCCGTCGTTGTCGTCGAGCACGATCCCGATGTGATGGCGGCGGCGGACACGATTATCGAGATCGGCCCGGGCGCGGGAGCGCGGGGCGGGCACGTTGTCTTCGTCGGCGACCTCGCGGCGGCCAAGGCATCGGGCCGCTCCACGACGGGCGCCTACCTGAGCGGACGCGCCAGCGTCGAGCGCAACGCCCCGGCGCGCGAACCGGACGGGCGGTGGCTCGTCGTGGAGGGGGCGGCGGAGCACAACCTGCGCGGCATCGACGTCTCCTTTCCCGCCGGCCTTTTCACGGTCGTCACCGGGATGAGCGGATCGGGCAAGAGCACCCTCGTAAACGAAATCCTCGCCAATGCGGCGGCCTTCCGTCTCAACCGCAGCAAGACCATCCCCGGCAAGCACACCGGGCTGCGCGGGCTGGAGCACTTCGGCCGCCTCGTGCGCGTCGACCAGGAGCCCATCGGCCGCAGCCCGCGCTCCAACCCCGCCACCTACACCAAGCTCTTCGACGACCTGCGCCAGCTCTTCGCGCGCTGCCCGCTCGCCAAAGTGCGCGGCTACAGCGCCGGAAGATTCAGCTTCAACATGCGCGGCGGGCGCTGCGAGCGCTGCCAGGGCGACGGCCAGATCCGGCTCGACATGCAGTTCCTCAGCGACGTCTACGCCGAGTGTCCGTCCTGCAACGGCAAACGCTACAACCGCGAGACGCTCGAAGTGCGGTTCAAGGGTCTCAATATCGCCGAGATCCTCGAACTGACGGTGGACGAGGCGCGGACCGTCTTCGCCGCCGTCCCCAAAATCATGGCCAAGCTCGACACCCTGCAGGCCGTCGGGCTCGACTACGTCCACCTCGGCCAGCCCGCCAACACCCTCAGCGGCGGCGAGGCGCAGCGCATCAAACTTTCCCTCGAGCTGAGCAAGCGTCAGATGGGCGAGTCGCTCTACATCCTCGACGAACCGACCACCGGCCTGCACTGGCAGGACATCCAGAAACTCCTCGACCTCCTTTTCCGCCTGCGCGACCAAGGCAACACGATCATCGTCATCGAGCACAACCTCGATGTCATCCGCCTCGCCGACTGGATCGTCGACCTCGGCCCCGGCGGCGGCACCGAAGGCGGACAACTCGTCTACAGCGGCCCCGTCGACGGCATCCGCGCCGTCCCCTCCAGCGCCACCGGCCGGTGTCTGCGGTGACGGGGACGTTGCTCCGCTCCTCACAACTTCGGAAACGTGAGCCCGAAGCGTTCGCAGAGTTTCGGGACGCTCCCAAAATCCATTTCAAGGTGGTACCGCTTGTTGATCTCGGCGAATTTCTGCAGATCACCCCATGCGGCGGCCACTTCGCGGAAAAAATTTTCGAAGCCGGCGGGGGAGGTCACCTCGATGATCTCGCAGGGGGTGTCGCCGGCGTTCCAGAAGGTGCGCCACTGCCCGCGCGGCTTGAACACCCAGCTGCCCGCCGAAGCGGTCACCACATCGAAACGCCGCGCCACCGCCCCGCTGTCTTGACAAATCGGCGACCCAATCTTCGCTTACGCGAGCGATCTTGGACTTCCTTGCCCGCCATCGGAAACGCAGCGCGGGTTTCCATCATAGGGAATTGAGAAAGCGTGAAGGCAACAAGAATCAGACAAAAGAACAAGGGCGCCGAATGTGGGGCAGGCGTCCCGCCTGCCGATTCCCCAGGGTCCGCAGGCAAGATGCCTGCGCCACACTCTGAAGCCGCAGGCAAAAAACGTGGGGCAGGCGTCCCGCCTGCCAATGTCTCAAAAGTGTCTGCGCCTCACTTTACTCCATTCAATCCATGGGAGGAAATCGATGTCACGCGGCGGCGCCTGCCCCACTGGCAACAGTCGGATGCCACCTATTTTGTCACCTTCCGGTTGGGCGACTCGATTCCTCAGGAGAAACTCGCTCTGTGGAAAGCGGAGCGCGAGCAGTGGCTGGGCACCCACCCGGAGCCATGGGATGAAACGACGGTCGCGGAGTATTCGCGGCTGTTTCCCGGGCGCCGCCAACAGTGGCTGGACAATGGGTACGGAAGCCGCCTCCTCAGAAAAGCGGAGACCGCGGATATCGTGCGTTCTGCCCTCAAGTATTTCGACGGCGAACGCTACCGCCTCGATGCGTTTGTCCTCATGCCCAACCATGTCCATGTGTTGGTGAAGCTACTGGGCGAGCACGGTCTCTCCTCCATTCTGCACTCATGGAAATCCTATACGGCCAAGCAAATCAACCGGGCCAACGGAACCAGCGGTTCGGTTTGGCAGGATGAGAGCTACGACCACATCGTTCGCTCCGCGGCACAGCTCAACTTCTTCCGCACCTACATTCGGGAGAATCCTGCCAAAGCCGGTCTCGATACCATTCAAGCAGAATGCGGTACGGGCGTTCCGTCCGCCGAAGTTTCACAAATGCCTCGCGAGGCCTGATAGAATGCGGGCACAAAAGTGAAAGTGTGGCAGGCGTGCTGCCTGCCGTCCTGCCAAAGCCGGTCTCGATACCATTCAAGCAGAATGCGGTACGGGCGTTCCGTCCGCCGAAGTTTCACAAATGCCTCGCGAGGCCTGATAGAATGCGGGCACAAAAGTGAAAGTGTGGCAGGCGTGCTGCCTGCCGACTTCCCGGGGACCTCAGGCAAGATGCCTGCGCCACTTTCCGCGCGCCTACACGGCGGCCTCGGCGGGTGTTTCCGTTTCGGCCGCCTTGGTCTCGGGGGTTTCGCGTTCGTCGGGTTCGCGTTCGTCGGTTCCACGCTTGCCGGTTTCGGCGGAGACGGGTGCGGGCTTGGCGGGGGTGAGGCGTTGCTTGGCGATCCAGCGTTCGAGGCGGGCGATGGCTTCGCCGCGTTTCGGGTCGTCGGCGGGCATGAGGTCGAGGACGTTGACGGCGGTTTCGGCGTAGTCCATGGCCGTCGCGCTGCGGAGGGAGGCGAGTTCCTTGAAAGGGATTTCGCCCTTGCGTACCATGGAGCGTGCTTCGGCTTCGATTTCGCGGTTGGCGCCGCCGGGGGAGAGGGAGAAGTCGCCGCCCTTGGGCTTGCCGCCGCCTCCACCGCCGCTGCCCTGGTCCGCGGAAGACGGCTTTTCCGTGACACCGCGGGGTTCACGCTCGACGGCGGCGGGGTATTGCTTGCCGTCGCGTCCGGTGACTTTGCCCGGTTTGTCGATGCGCATGGCCTTCTCCATCTCGGTGCGGCAGCGGCGCACAAGGTCGGCGGAAACCTTGCAGAGTTCGGCGATGACGGGGTTGGCGAGGTCGGGCCACTCCTCGAGGGCGATTTCGACGGCGTTGCGCTTGTCGGCGTTGGAGCGGAAGAGCCCGTTTGCGGCGTTGGCCCCGAGGGCGTGGCGCAGGGCGTCGGTGCGGGTGCCGCCGTGCACCTCCGCGGTGATCGTTTCGCGCCCGGTGCGCTTTGCCGCGAGGTAGCGGTGGAAGCCGTCGGCGAGCCAGTGTTTGGAGCCGTCGAAATAGACAGTTACGGGCGGGAAGACGGTGCCCGCCTCCATCTCGTCGGCGTAGCTGCCCACGGCGTCGTCGTTGGTGGCGGCCCGGCTCTGCGTGCCGCCGTGGATGTCGATTACGGAAAGGGAAAGTTCGTCTGTCTGCATAACGGGATGGAGTTCTGCGCCACAGCCGCCGCGTCTGACAACGGAAAAGAGCGCTTTTCCGCGCCGGACCGATTCCGCGTCCTTCGGCCCGTTCAATCAATGCGATCAGGCTTTATTTTTGTGTTCCTGTGGTCGCTCTCGCCGGTGTTCGCCGCTTTCGATTTGGCTGTCGCGCGTGAAACAGCTCCGACCCGGACGCACCGATCCTACAGGACAATGGCGATGCCGTCCGCATCCTACCTAGACATGTCGACCAACGGATCACGAAAGCCCGCGTCCCGACCACCGCCCCGCGCAACAGGGCGGGCGCACGCTCGAGGAGGGAGCCGGTCCCGTCCCCGCTCACCGGCCCCGTTTCCCCGCGTCCCGCGTCATCCTTCACTCGCAGTAGAAACCCGTACGATTCGAGAAACCTTCTTCCTTCCTCTCCCTCTCTCGTCTCCTCCCCGAGCATTTCTACAATCCCCGCCCGCGCCCACGCACGCTGCGACGCGGAAACCTCCCCGCCGGTCGCCGCGCCCCAGCCGCTCCAGCGGTAGGCTTCCGCCCGTTCCGCCAAGCCCGCGCGCACCGGGTTCAGCTCGATATACGCGCCCACCACACGCAGCACCGCCGCGCTGTCCTGCACCACGCAGCTCTTGTAGCGCTCCGCCCACAAGGTTCCCACGCGCCCACGCTCCCCGTTGTACCACACGCTGTAACGCTGCTTGAGCGTCTTCATGAATCCCGCCAGATCGCCCATGCGACCGCGCAGGTGCGCGCGCACTTCCTTAGCGTCATCCAGCTTCGAGTCCAGCACCCACGCCACCCGCCGCGCGTCCATGTTGATATACGGGCACTTCTCCTCCCCGTAGAGCGCGCGGAAGCGCCGCACCAGCTCCTTGTCGTCCGCTTCCTTCGCCCGCGGGTCGACCCGCACGAGGATATGGTAGTGGTTGGACATCACGCAGAAGGTCAGCACCTGCACCCCGCAGAAGTCCGCCACGCGCCGCAGCTCCGCGACAAAGCGGTCCTTCGCCTCCTCGTCACCGAGCAGACGCTCTTTGTTCACGCACCTGCCGTAGCAGTGATAACACGCCGGACCATCCAGCCGGACAAGTCGTTTCGGATAAGGTTTTCTATACATGGTAAATCGCAGGCTGGCAGGATTTCTCCGCACAATGCAAGCATGAAATTAATGTATGCCATTGTATTTCGTGCAAATAATAAATGCCAGCCATTCTATTTCTGAGTAAATTCGCGGTGGCGGGTGTTTTTGAGAAAAACCGGCTTGGCAGGGTGGGGAGGTTGTGGACAGGATCGGATCGCCGTGAGTGTAAAGACGGAGTCGCAAGTTGCCGAGGTGGCGGGTGAGTACGGGCCGGTGGCGGTCGCCGAGGTGCTGATCCAGAAGCTATGGCTGCGCGGTGATTTCCGCCGGGATGCGTTGTGGACGCGCGGCGGGGAGCGGGTGCGTGTCCTTCATCCGGGGACATGGAACCGCTTGGGCGGTCCGGATTTCAAGGGGGCGGAGTTGGAGATCGGCGAGCGCCGGGTGGTGGGTGATGTGGAGATGCATTTTTACCAGCGCGACTGGGTGTTGCACGGGCATGAGAGGAATCCGGCGTTCAACGGGGTGGTCCTCCATGTGCTTGTCTTCGAGCCGCCGGAGGCGTCCCCGGGGGTGCGCACCTGCGCGGGAACGCGTCCGGACGAGTGCGTGCTAGCGCCGTTGATGGCGACGGACCTTGAAACTTACGCAGAGCAGGACGCGCTGCGGCAGTTGGAGGAGCGCGATCTTCTCGAACTGGCGCTGCCGCTCCTTGAACTGCCGGTGGAGCGGCGGCGGGCATTGCTGCGGGAGGAAGCTCAGCGGCGCTGGGAGGCGAAAGCCGCCTTTGCGCGGGCGCGCGTGGAAGAGGTCGGTTGGGATGAAGCGTGCCATCGCATGGCGTTGATTACGCTGGGTTACGCGCGCAACCGGCGCGGGATGCATGCGGTGGGACAGCAAATTCCGCTGACGCGCTGGAGGGCGGAGCCGCCTGACGTGGACGCTCTGGCAAGGGATGAATCTTTGTCGTGGGTGCGGAGCGGGATCCGCCCGGCGAACCAACCGCGGACGCGTTTGCGGCAGTATGCCCACTGGGTGGAGAGTGTCGGTGACTGGCCCGCGGCGCTGCGGTTGCTTGCCGACACGGAGGGACTTGCGGGTTCGCCGGAGGAGGCGACGGCGGCCTACCGGCGGAGGATCGGGGCGCGTTCTCTGCGAGAGCGGTTCGCGGTTCGCGTGGCGGGCAAAGCAGTCAGCGGCACGCGCTGGGACACGCTCTTGGTCGACGTGTTCTTCCCGCTGTGTGCGACGGTGGACCGGGCGGAGGACTGGGCGACGGTCTGGTACCACTGGTTTGCCGGGGATATGCCCGACCGTGTCGGTGACTTTCTGCGGGTGGCGGGGCTGCACCGTGAGCCGCGCGTCCGGCCTGTGTGCAACGGCTCGTATCAGGGTGTGCTGCGTTGGCTCGCCTCACGCTGACGAAGCTCGGAGGCGCGGAAGGTATCGCGCCACAGGGATTCTCCCGCTGCATCGATGACGGTGATCCTCATCGACGGTTCGCCGCGGTCGCTGCCGAATTCGGCTACGGCAAAGTGTGCCGTGTCCACGCGGGTACCCGGCATCCTGTCGTAATTGAGGGCGGGCCGCGACGTTTCCGGGGCACCGCCGCTGCGTACGGGTCCGAGTGAAAGTTCGTGCAAGGGGTAGGCACCGGTGCGCGAGATGCGGGTCATCTCTCCCTCGGGGGCGGCGCCGGTGACAAGAAAGACGCCCGGCACCGCGGCGGCGCGGAGTGCCTCGAGGAAGCCATTGCGCTCGGCGCGGGCGAACTGCCATGTGTGTCCTTGGTCGACCGGGGTGAGGAGGGACCTTCCGGCGATAACGACGCGGAAGGGCGCGTCGCTGGCTTCTAGAGCGTCGAGCAGCCACGCGAGCTGGGTTTCGCCAAAGGCGGCGGGTGCGCCGGTGCCGGCAGAACGGTGGAAGGAAACCGCATCGAGAAAGAAAAACTCAGCGGGCCCGAGGCGGACCTGCGACGCCGTGCCGCCGAACCCAGGGTGCCCGCAGACCGTTCGCGGAAGCGATTTGCAAAAGGCGTCGGTGGCGCCGGCGCGGTGGATCCAGCGGTTGCCGGACCGGGGATGTCCTGCTTCGTAGCGGGACCAGACGCTGTATTGGGCGGTGTTGCGCAGGAGCGGTGCGAGGTCGGGCTCTTCAAAGAGAGTCCGGTATTGCCTTCGCAGTCCATCGGCGGTCGGTGTGGACTGGCGGTCGACCGGCTGTTGCCCGCCGGTCCAGATGACGCCGTCAACCCTGCTGTCGGCGAGAGCGGGTAGGGCATTTTGTTCGGGAGGGACGCCCGGTGCGGCGGGATGGCGTGCGCCGACGAAGGCAACGCGTAACGGGCGCTCCGGAGCGACTTCAAGGGGCGGCGGCGGCGTGCGGAAGGCACCGCGGAGCGCTTCTGTGGGCGGTTCGCCGTTGATGGAGATTCCGTACGTGTAGCGGGTATCGGCGCGGAGTCCGGAGAAGAGGAAGATTGCGCGGAACCCATTGTCGGCGTCCGTGATCACTGTGCGGGATTGCCGCGCGTCCGGGTCGTCCGGTGAACGGAGTTCGGCGGTGACAACGGCTTCCTCCGCCGTGTCGACGACAAGCGACGCCTCGCGGGGCAAGATGTATCCGGCGTAGGGGCCGGCGACAACAGCTGGATGGGCGGAGGAAAGGACGGCCGGCAGTGCCGGTAGGAGCAACCCGAGAAGCAGGCGGACCGCCGGGAGCATGCGGCCAGGCGTCAATCGTTCTCGCGGAACCCGCGCCGCTCTTCTTCGCGGCAGTCGCTGATGAGGCGCAGGCACACTTCGCGGAGATCGAACAACCGGATGCGCGACTCTAGCCGGAACTCGTGCGCATGGTCGGCTTGGCCGACAAGTTCCTCGGCCCAGCGCATGCACTCGTTGATGGCGCGCAGCGAATACTTCAGGTGGATGACGCTGAGCATGAAATCGCCCATGTCGAGGGACTGCAGGGCGAGGAGCATGTTGCGTTCGCCGTCGCCGACGGCCTGCCCGAAATTCCAGAGCGATTTGGCGCACACGGTCTGCATGCGCCCGCGCGCAAGCAGCGTTTCGGCGATGAACCGAAGCTGCGCGAAGATGCCGGAGGTGACGACGAAGACAGGATGCCGGTGAATGGTGTAGGGGTCGAACTCACCGCCTTCGTCCTCGCGGGCGGCCTCGGCCTCGTCATCGGAGTCCGGGTCCACCGCCGACCAGTCGCCGACCTCCCAGCCCATCTCCTTGGCGACGACGTCGAGATGGTCGGTGTCGTAGCAGTGCTTCAGGTAGAGATTGGAGAAACGGGCGATTTCTTTCTGCTGGCGCCGCAGGAATTGCCGCCAGTCATATTCGTTCCATGAAAGATCCTCGCGGTCATCCCACTCTCCGTCGGAAAAGCCTTCAGGCTGGTATTGGCTCATTGGATGAACTGTCCTCCCATTACCGTCATAACCTGAGGGACTTTGTGCGGATTGCAATGCTTTAGCGCGCTTCCGTTGATCGATCAGGATGGATTTACAGGGTATTGACCCTATTCGGTCGCCGCCCCCGGTGTGCGGTGCGGCAGGTCCGCGCGGCACGAGGACCCGCCCGTTGTGGATCAAGGGAACGAATGTCTCGCGCCCCGCCGGGACAAGGGCGGTTTTTCCGGCACCGGGGGATGCCGGTCAAAGGCCTTGGCGGCGTAGGATAGCGTCTGCGTGGCGCACGGCGCGGCGGAGCCAGCCGAGGTAGACGCGGCGCTGCTCAGCGGGGGGCAGTTGCCATGTGGTGCCGGAATTTCGCAGGCGGGTGGTGAGGTCGTAGAGGCAGAGGGCGACGCTAACGGAAATATTGAAGCTCTCCGTGAAGCCTTCCATGGGGATGCGCAAGCGCTCGTCGGCTTCGCCGAGGAGGGTGTCGCTGAGGCCGTCCTTTTCGGTACCGAAACAGAGCGCGAAGGGACGGTCGAGAGGAAAGGCGTGCAAGGGCGTGGCGTCGGGGGCGGGCGTCGTGGCGACGATGCGCTGACCTGCCGCGCGGAGTTCGCGCAGGCAGGCGCGGCGGTTGTCGGTGCCGGGTTTGCGATGGCGGTGGAGGGTGATCCACTTGCGGCTGCCCATGTCGACATCGGGATTGAGGGAGTAGGGGTAAAGCTGCTCGATGACGTGCAGGTGTTGTACGCCGAAGCATTCGCACGAACGCATGGCCGCGCTCGCGTTGTGGGTTTGGTAGATGTCCTCGAGGACGAGGCGAATGTGCGCGGTGCGGCGCGCGAGGACCGCCTCCATGCGCGCTTTTTTCGCGTCGGAGACAAACGGTTCGAGGACGGCGACGGCTCGTTCGACTGTCACCGGATCTTCGGCGGACTCAGGCACAGGCGCGGAAGATAGCTTCGATGCGGTCGGCGTCGAGATCGCCGTGTTCCCCGAGGCGGGCACCGGCGCTGCGGAAGCGTTCGACGATGGGCGCGGTCTTCTCCACCGGCACGTCGTAGGCGCTCAGCTTCGTCTCCACGCCTAGGTTGTGAAAGAAATTTTCCATCGCGGCGATGCCCTCTTCGACGGCGGTTTCCTCGTCTTTCTTCGTAACGCCCCAGACGCGGCGGGAAAACTGAAGGAGCTTGGCGTGTTTGGTGGCGCGTTGTTCCCGCAGGAGCGCGGGCATGACGACGGCAAGCGTGCGGGCGTGGTCGATGCCGAAGAAGGCTGTCAACTCATGCCCGATCATGTGCGTGGACCAGTCACCCGGAACTCCGCAGGAAAGGTGTCCGTTGAGCGCCCACATCGCGGCGAGCATCACATTGGCACGTGCGTTGTAGTCGTTTGGCTGCGCGACCGCGCGCGGTCCCTCTTCAATGAGGGTGAGAAGTACCGCTTCCGCCTGGCGGTCCTGCAAGGGGCTTTCGACGGGATACGTCATGTACTGCTCGATGACATGCGAGATTGCGTCGACGACGCCGTTCGCCGTCTGTCGCATGGGCAGCGAATAGGTTGTCTCGGGGTCGAGGATGCTGAAGACCGGCTGCACGCGCGGGTGGATGAAGGCGAGCTTCTGTTGGCGCGCACGGCGCGAGATCACGCTCGCCGCGTTCGCCTCCGACCCGGTCCCCGGCAGAGTGAGGACGGTGCCGAGCGGGATGGCCGCGCTCACGGCGGCGCCCTTTTCGAGAATGTCCCACGGGTCGCCCTCGCGGTAGGGGATAGCGGCGGCGATAAATTTGGCGGCGTCGATGACGGAACCTCCGCCCACGGCGAGGATGAAGTCGATACCCGCGCCGCGGGCGCCTTCGACGGCGCGCATACAGGTTTCATACTCGGGGTTCGGCTCAATGCCGCCGAATTCAAGAACGGGAGGAGTGGGCAGACCCCCGAGAACCTTTTCGTAGACGCCGTTGCTCTTGATCGATCCCCCGCCGTAGAGTAGGAGGACGCGCTTCTGCGGCTCGAGGTACTTGCGTGCATGGCCGGCGGTTCCCTTGCCGAAGACGATGCGTGTGGGATTGTGGTAGGTGAAGTTGTTCATGGTGATTGGTTTTACGGTATATGGACGGCGGACCGTATTCCGACAACTCCGGAGTGCATTTCGTGCTTCCAATTCCGCACAGGCGTCCGACAGACTTTATACGCTATGGAATACTTCCCTGAAATCCAGAAAATCCGCTACGAGGGCCCGAAGACGAAAAATCCTTTCGCTTTCCGCCACTACAACCCCGATGAAGTCGTTGAGGGCAAGACAATGCGCGAGCACCTGCGCTTTGCCGCCCCCTACTGGCATTGCATGCGCAACGAGCTGGCCGATCCCTTCGGGCAGGGCACCGCCCTCATGCCGTGGGACGACGGCACGACCTCCGTGGATAACGCCCTCAAGCGCGTCGACGTCTTCTTCGAGTTTCTCGACAAGACCGGCATCGACTACTATTGCTTCCACGACCGCGATATTGCGCCGGAGCTGAACGACCTCGCGGCTTCCAACGCAGCCCTCGAAAAAGTCGTCGCCAAGCTCGGCGAGGCGCAGAAAGCGACCGGCAAGAAGCTGCTCTGGGGCACCGCCTGCCTCTTTACCCATCCCCGCTACGCGCAGGGCGCCGGCACCTCGCCTTACGCCGAGGTCTTCGCCTATGCGGCAGCCCAAGTGAAGGCGGCCATCGACGCCACCCACGCGCTCGGCGGCGAGGGCTACACCTTCTGGGGCGGGCGCGAGGGTTACGCCACCCTCCTCAACACCGACATGAAGCGCGAGCTGGACCACCTCGCCCGCCTCCTCCACATGGCTGTCGACTACAAGAAGGCCATCGGCTTCAAGGGGCAGTTCTACATTGAGCCCAAGCCGCGCGAACCCACCACCCACCAGTATGACTCCGACGCCGCGGCCTGCCTGAACTTTCTGCGTGAATACGGCCTCCTCGAGCACTTCAAGCTCAACATCGAGACCAACCACGCCACCCTCGCGGGCCACTCCATGCGGCACGAACTGACCGTTGCGGCCAATGCTGACGCCCTCGGCAGCATCGACGCCAACCGCGGCGACCTCCTCCTCGGCTGGGACACAGACCAGTTCCCCACCGATATCTACGGCACCGTGGACGTCATGCTCATCGTCCTCGGCATGGGCGGTTTCACGACAGGCGGACTCAACTTCGATGCCAAGCGCCGCCGCGAGTCACACGAGCCGGAAGACCTCTTCCACGCCCACATCGGCGGAATGGACGCCTTCGCCCGCGGGCTCAAGATCGCCGCCGCCATCCGCGCCGACGGGCGCTTCGAGGAGTTCGTGCGCAAGCGCTACAGCTCCTTCGATAGTGGACTCGGGGCCAAGGTCGAGAAAGGCGAAGTCGGGCTCCAAGAGCTTTCCGAAGCTGCCCTCGCCGCCGGCGAACCCAAGATCCCCAGCGGCCGCCAGGAAATGCTCGAAAACCTGCTCAACGATTTCATCTGAGGCTTCGGCCCAAGCGTTTACGCGTTCGGCTGCTGCTCGGCAGATCCTTTTTTCCTCCGTTACATGCAACGGCCGCGGGCGTGTGCCCGCGGGCGGGCCGGGACCCAACCCAGGTGGGTGAACAAAAAATAAAACAAAGCCCGCTGGCCTGGGGGTGTAGCGGC
>JAFIGH010000109.1 GCA_020831525.1 Opitutales bacterium | reverse complement strand
CCCTCCTCCCGACCACATCAAAGAACCTTGCGGTAATCTTGCATAGGCAATGCCTCCGGGAATTTCCCCCAAATCGGGGCTCGCCATGGCTGCGGGGGGGTGCAAACTGGCCGGTTTTTCGAATTTTAGACCATGACGCAGAGTTACAACATAAGCCATTTGGAGCACCTCGAGTCCGAGGCGATATATGTCCTGCGCGAAGTTGCCGCGCAGTTTCAGAATCCGGCGCTGCTGTTCAGCGGCGGGAAGGACTCGATCTGTGTCGCGCACCTTGCCAAGAAAGCGTTCTGGCCCGCGCGACCGCCCTTTCCGTTCCTGCACGTGGATACCGGGCACAACTTTCCGGAGACCATCGAGTACCGCGACAAGTTCGTCGCCGAGATCGGGGCGAACCTCATTGTGGCGAGCGTGCAGGATTCCATCGACAAGGGCCGGGTGCGCGAGGAGAAAGGGCCCAACGCCAGTCGCAACGCGTTGCAGACGGTCACGCTCCTCGACGCGATCAGCGGGCAGGGATTCGACTGCGCCATCGGCGGCGCGCGCCGCGACGAGGAGAAGGCCCGTGCCAAGGAGCGCTTCTTTAGCCACCGCGACGATTTCGGCCAGTGGGATCCGAAGAATCAGCGGCCCGAGCTGTGGAATCTCTTTAACGGGCGCATGAACCCCGGCGAGCACTTCCGAGTTTTCCCGCTCTCGAACTGGACGGAGATGGACGTGTGGCAGTACATCAAGAAGGAGAACATCCCGCTGCCGACGATCTACTTCTCGCACGAGCGCGATGTTGTCGAGCGCGGCGGCACCCTCCTTGCCGTGACGGATTTCATCACTGTGCAGGAGGATGAGACGGTGGAAAAGCGCATCGTGCGTTTCCGCACCGTGGGTGACGCGACCTGCACCGGCGCGGTGGAGTCGACGGCGGACACGCTCGAAGCGGTTATCGCCGAAGTCGCCGCCGCCCGCCAGACCGAACGCGGCACGCGCTCCGACGACAAGCGCTCCGAAACCGCCATGGAAGACCGCAAACGCCAAGGCTACTTCTAACCCTCTCCCTCTTCATCGTCCTCTTCCTCTCTGACCCTCTCGATCCAATCCGCACCGAACCAAACTAGAACACCACCGACGCGACCTCCCCGCGCTTTCGTCGGCCCGCCGCCATGAAAACCGCACTCATCACCGGAATCACCGGCCAAGACGGCTCCTACCTTGCCGAGCAGCTCCTTGAAAAGGGCTACACCGTCCACGGGATGATCCGCCGTTCGAGCAGCTTCAACACGGGACGCATCGACCATCTCTTCAACGATCCGGAGATCCACGACAAGACGCTCTTTCTCCACCACGGCGACCTCACCGACTCCTCCAACCTCAACCGCCTCCTCGAGAAGATCGCGCCCGACGAAATCTACAACCTCGGCGCGCAGAGCCACGTGAAAGTGTCCTTCGAGGTTCCAGAATACACCGCGGAGGTCGACGGCGTGGGCACCCTCCGCTTTATCGACGCCATCAAGGAAGTCGGCCTCAAAGACAAGACGCGCTTCTATCAGGCCTCGACCTCCGAACTCTACGGCAAAGTCCAGGCCATCCCGCAGTCGGAGACGACCCCTTTCTATCCGCGCTCGCCCTACGGCGTGGCCAAGCTCTACGGCTACTGGATCATCGTCAATTACCGCGAGTCCTACGGCATCTACGCCTGTAACGGCATCCTCTTCAACCACGAGTCGCCACGACGCGGCGAGACGTTCGTCACCCGCAAGATCACCCGCGCCGCCGCGCGTATCGCGCACGGCCTGCAGGAAGACCTCCGCCTCGGCAACCTCGACGCCAAGCGCGACTGGGGCTACGCCCCGGAATTCACCGAGGGAATGTGGCGCATGCTCCAGCAGCCGGAGCCGGACGACTACGTCCTCGCCACCAACGAGACCCATACGGTGCGTGAGTTCGTGCAACTCGCCTTCCGCCACCTCGGCATCGATCTGGCCTTCGAGGGCGAAGGTGTAGGGGAGCGCGGCGTCTGCACCAAGACGGGCAAGACCCGTGTCGTCGTCGATCCCGGATACTTCCGCCCCGCCGAAGTCGACCTGCTCATCGGCGACTACACCAAGGCCAAAGAAAAACTGGGCTGGGAGCCCGCCACCAAATTCGGAAAACTCGTCGAAATCATGGCCCGCGCCGACTACGACAAGGTCGCCCGGCGCGGCTATTGAACGAACACAGCACACTGTACCCAAATTCTCAATCATGACAGCCGCAAAAACCACGGATTACCTCGACATGGAACTGCTCCGCTTCTCCACGGCGGGCAGCGTTGACGACGGCAAGAGCACGCTCATCGGCCGTCTCATGTACGACACGAAGACAATCTTCGAGGACCAGCTCGAAGCCGTCGTGCGCTCCTCGCGCCAGCGCGGGGACGAAAACGTGAACCTCGCGCTGCTCACCGACGGCCTGCGCGCCGAGCGCGAGCAGGGCATCACCATCGATGTCGCTTACCGCTACTTCGCCACCCCGCGGCGCAAGTTCATTATCGCCGACACGCCCGGGCACATCCAGTACACGCGCAACATGGTGACGGGCGCCTCCACCGCCAACCTCGCCATCATCCTCGTCGACGCGCGCAAGGGCATCATCGAGCAGACCTGCCGACACAGCTTTATCGCGAGCCTGCTGCAAATCCAGCATGTCGTTCTCTGCGTGAACAAGATGGACCTCGTGGATTACAGCGAGGACCGGTTCGACGAGATCGTCGCCGAGTATAAGGAATTCGCTTCGCGTCTGCAGATTCCGCAGATGACGTTCATTCCCATCAGCGCGTTGCACGGCGACAACGTCGTCAACAAGTCGGAGAAGACCCCGTGGTACCAGGGTCCGCCCCTTCTTTACCACCTCGAAACGGTCTACATCGGCTCGGACGCCAACCACGTCGACGCGCGCCTGCCCGTGCAGTGGGTCATCCGCCCGCACTCCGCGCAGTGGCACGACTTCCGCGGCTTCGCCGGGCGCGTGGCGGGGGGCGTCTTCAAGCCGGGCGACGAGGTCACCGTCATGCCGAGCGGCTTCTCCTCGCGTATCAAGGCAATCCATACGGCCGACGGTGAACTCGCCGAAGCCTTCCACCCGCACTCCGTCGCGGTCACGCTCGAGGACGAGATCGATATCTCCCGCGGGGACATGATTTCCAAGCCCAACAATCAGCCCAAAGTCTCGCAGGACGTCGAGGCCATGATCTGCTGGTTCTCCGAAAAGCAGAAGCTCGATCCGCGCGGCCAATACCTGCTCAAGCACACCACCAACGAGGTGAAGGCGCGCGTACAGGAGGTTCTCTACAAGGTCGACGTCAACACCCTTCACAAAATCGAGGACGACCGCGAAATCGGTCTCAACGAGATCGGACGCGTGCGCATCCGCACAAGCGCTCCGCTCCTGCACGACAGCTACCAGCGCAACCGCATCACGGGCAGTTTCGTCCTCATCGATCCCTTCACCCACGACACCGTCGCCGCCGGGATGATCCGGTAGCCGTATGCGCGGTCGAAGCCGCGAGGCTTTGGATTCGCGCCTTTCGCCCGACCATGAGCCTGCCGCCAAACACAAAGATCTACGTCGCCGGACACCATGGGATGGTGGGCCGAGCGGTCACGGCCAAGCTGCGCGAGCGCGGCTGCGAAAACCTTGTCCTGCGCACGCGCCGGGAGTTGGACCTCACGGACGCCTCGGCCGTCGATACCTTCTACGCGGAGGCCCGGCCGGAGGTCGTCATCGTGGCCGCCGCCAAGGTCGGGGGCATCCACGCCAACGCCACCTATCCCGCCGATTTCATGCGCGAAAACCTCGCCATGGAGCTGAATCTCATCGACGGTGCGCGGCGGCACGGAGTGGGGCGGTTGCTCTTCCTCGGCAGTTCGTGCATCTATCCGCGCGAAGCTCCGCAGCCCATGACGGAGGATGTCCTTCTCACGAGCCCGCTGGAGGCAACCAACGAGGCCTACGCTCTCGCCAAAATCGCCGGCCTCAAGCTCTGCCAGTATTACCGGAGTCAATACGGAATGCTCTTTCACTCCGCCATGCCGACCAACCTCTACGGCCCCGGCGACAATTACCACTCCGAGAACTCGCATGTTCTCCCCGCCCTCATCCGCCGCTTCCACGAGGCAAAGGTGCGCGGCGACGCCGAAGTGACGATCTGGGGTACGGGCAAACCGCGCCGTGAGTTCCTCCATACCGAAGACCTCGCCGAGGGCCTGCTGCATCTCCTCGCCCTCGACGATCCGCCCGACTGGGTGAACATCGGCACCGGCGAAGACATCGAAATCGGCGAACTTGCGCGCCTCGTCGCCCGCGTCACGGGGTTTGGCGGGCGCATCGCGCACGATACCTCCAAGCCCGACGGCACACCCCGGAAACTGCTCGACATCTCCCGTATCCGCGCCACCGGTTGGTCGCCCCGCATCGCCCTCGAAGACGGGATCGCGGCGGTCTACGAAGACTTCAAGACCTCTTTCGCCGACGGCACCGCCCGGCTGTAGGGACAGCCTCCTGTGCTGTGAAGCGCACTTGCGCGGAACCGCAAAAATTGCCAGCTTTATGGAATGAAAGGGCATGCCGATGAACTGGCGGGGTTTTGTCTGGGGATTACGGCGGAGAATCTTCCGTCTGCCGTCGAGCACGAGGCGCGGCGCGCGCTCGTGGACGTGCTGGGGTGCGTCTTTCTCGGGGCGGGAGAACCGTCGTTGAATCTGCGCCTTCCGGTCGCAGCGGAGGCGGGACGGCCCGCTGCCTCCGCCTTTGGACGAAGCGGAAGTCGCGCCGCCGCACCCGCCGCGGCGGCGGCGCACAACGCCTGCCTTGCCCAGGTGCATGACGCGAACGACGGTCACACCGCTGCAGCCGCGCGCAAGGGGCTCGGGCATCCCGGGCGAGCGGTGGTGCCGACCGCGCTCGCGGCGGTGGAGGCGGACGGCGGCTGCCTCGGCGACGCTGTCGCGGCAATCGCGGCGGGATATGAATTCGGCTGCCGTCTGCTCGCGCGCCACCAACCGCTGAATCTCGAGGCGCTGGGCGCGGTGGCGGCGCTTGCCCGGCAGAGGCGGATGCCGGTGGAAGCGTTTCTCGCCGCCGCGGGGCTGGCGTTGCCGCTCAGTCCGCAGGTTCTGCCCCTCGGCTGGGCGCGATCGACCCACCACAACTTTCTACGCTGCGGCGCTGCCTCGCGGGTGGCATGGGAGGCCGAGCAAGCCGCAGGCGACGGGTTGCGCGGCCCGGCTCTCTCCGATGCGGCGGCAGACTGCCTCCTTTCCTTTGAGACGGACGGGCTCGGGGAGTCGTTTGCGCTCTCCGGCCGCTATTCCAAGCCGTATCCGTCGTGCCGCATGACGCACGCTGCGGTGGAGTGCGCTTTGGCGATCCGCGAACGGCCGGGATTTGATGTTTCGCGTGTGCGCGAGGCGGAGGCGGCAGTTGTGCCCGGCGCTTTGTATGTCGCGGGGACAGAGGTGCATGAAGATTTCAAGCGGCGCGCCTTCAGTCTTCCGGTATGCACGGGAATCGCGCTGGTTTGCGGGCGTTTGACGCCGGATCTGCTGCGGTCATCCCTGCCGCCAGAAGTCGCGGCAATCGCGAAGCGCACGACGGTGACGGAGGACGCGTCGTTTCTCGATTGGTATCCGTCCCGCGGCAGGCCGTCGCGTTTGCGGCTGACGATGGAGGACGGAACGGTCTACGAGCACCGTGTCGATGTCCCGCTCGGCGAACCGGGCAATCGCGAGCCGGACGAGCGCCTGCTCGCCCGCTTTGCCGCTTACGGCGAAGGCGTATGCCCCCGCGGGGCGCTCGCCGCGGCGGCGGAACAGATCCTCTACGGCCCGCGCGCGACCCCGGTCGCCGAGGTGATGCGCCACCTCACCGAGGGATCAGCCTGACGCCAAACGGCACCCGCATCAATCGTCGGCGCCGAGCCGCTCTGCCTGCCGTGCGCGGAAGGCCTGTGCCTCCCTGCGACGGAAGTTGGGCGAACGGACTTCGGAGGTGGGAAGGCGGATTTCGCCGCCCGCGCGCATGATTTCCTCCTCGGTTTCGATCTGGCGGGCAAGGAGCACTTGCTCGCGCTCGCGCAGGGCCTCGTTTTCGCTGCGGAGTTGAGCCAGTTCGTCCTGGCGGCGGCGCAGGACCGTTTCGAGATCCTCGACTTCCTCTTCGACCGTTTCGGCGACCTCGGTTTCACGGCGTTCGCGTTCGGCGCGCAGTTCTTCGAGGCGTCGGTTGGCCGCTTCCTGTGCCTCGGCCAGTTCCTCGATGCGCTGCTGGAGCTGGCGGCTCTGCTCTTCGGCGCGGCGGCGCTCGGCAGCCTCGCGTTCGAGACGCTCGTTGAGGGCGGCAATGCGGCGCTCGCGCTCTTCTTCCTCGCGGGCGGCACGTTCTTCGGCCATGCGGCGGGCTTCCTCGGCCATTTCAGCCTGGAGCCGCGCTTCTTCTTCGGCAGCTTCGATGGCGCGGCGCTCGGCATCAAGAGCTTCGCGTTCCTGCCGGATTTCCACGGTACGTTCTTCTTCGAGGCGCGCCATTTCACGCTGCGTGGAGCACGTCGTGAAAAACAGGACTACGGCGATGACCGCCAAAACGGCGGCGACGATGGTGGCGATGAGGTTACCCATAGAACAATCTCCTAGTTTGGTTTTGAATCAACAACTTAGATAATTCCACGGAAAGATTCAAGTCTAACCGTAAAGGAATGGCATCTTTGTTCTGCGGGCTTGTGCGGCGGGCCGCTTCCCGTAAACAGTGTGGGGTATGGTATCGTTTTTCCGCAAAGTTCTCGTCTGGCTGGCCGCCTTTGGTGTCGCCTTCGGACTCTTCGTTGTCTTTCTCCTCGTCCTCATTGCCGGTCTCGGGGCCGCCTTCTCGGCAAAGCCGGTGGCGGTGAAGGAAGGCTCCGTCCTCGTTCTCAATCTCGACATGAGCATCCCGGATTCGCCCGAGGCGGACGATCCCATGGCGAAGGTCCAGGGCCTCCTCGGCGGCACCGTGACGAAGCAGCTCCCGCTCCTGCGGCTTGTCCGCGGGTTGGAGCGCGCGGCGGAGGACCCGCGGATCAAGGGGGTGCTTGTGCGCGGCAACCTGAAGTCGGAGGGCTACGGCACAAGCACTGTGGCCCTGCAGGACGTGCGTGCCGCCCTCGGGCGCCTGCGCGACGCAGGAAAGCCGGTCTACGCCTATGTCGATGTCGACGGGGCGGCGGATTTTTACATCAAGTCGGCGGCGGATACCGTCCTCATGCACCCGCTCGGCGAACTGCGGTTTCTTGGAATCGGATTGGACCAGATGCATTTCGGGGATTTTCTGCGGCGCTTTGGCGTCGATCCAGTGGCAATCCACCGGGAGGAATACAAGACCGTCTGGGAGATGGTCGGCTCGGGATCGATGAGCGACGAGAGCCGCGAGCAGTACGCCGAGATCATTGACGCGATCTGGCAGTTTTACGTCGGCGGCATTGCCGGAGCGCGGGGGATCGCGGAGAAGGATGTGCGCCGGATGGCGGATGAGACGGGCATCCTCACGGCAACGGAATTGCTCGAAGGCGGCTGGATCGACGGCGAGGCGCATGTCGACGAGTTGCTCGAAAAACTCATTGAGTTCGCCGGTTTCGACGCTGAAGCGGAGTCATTCACACAGATCAGCATCTCGGATTATCTCGACGCACCGCCCGCCCCCGGCAAACGCGAGAAGCGCAGCGCGAACACCGTCGCGGTGATCTATGCCGAGGGCGTGATCGTGGACGGGCGGGGCGGGCCCGGGCAGGCCGGGGGCGACCGCATCGCGCGGCTCATCCGCGACGCGCGGCGCGACGACTCCGTCAAGGCCGTTGTCCTCCGGGTGAACAGCCCGGGCGGGGGTATGCACGGCTCGGAGAAAATCGCGCGGGAAGTAGAGCGTACAAACCGCGAGAAACCGGTTGTCGTGAGCCTCGGCGGCTACGCGACAAGCGGCGGCTACTGGATTTCGGCGCGGGCGGATACCATCTTTGCGGCGGATACGACGGTCACCGGATCCATCGGCGTGGCGTTTTTGATGCCCGTCATCGAAGAACTTCTGGAAACTCTCGATATCCGCACGGAGCGGGTCACGACCGGACCGCTGTCGGCCGCCTTCAGTACCACCCGCGCGAAAACCGAGGCGGAGATGGCGCTCCTCAACCGTTGGGTTGATCGAGCCTACGACCAATTTGTCACCCTCGTCGCGGAGGGGCGCGGCATGGATGCGGCGGCGGCGCGCGATGTCGCCAAGGGGCGCGTCTGGATGGGTGATGCCGCGCTCGCCCGTGGTCTGGTCGACCGTGCGGGCTCGTTGCAGGACGCCGTCGCCTTTGCGGCGGACCGCGCCGGAATCGGCGACGACTATGTGATCGAGGAACATCCGGGCCGCCGGACCTTCGAAGACATTGTCGCCGACTTACTCTCGCCCGGCGCCTTCTGGAACGGACGGTTTCTGGCCGGCCGCGATCCGTTGTCGCGTGAGTTGCGGGCCTTTGAGGCGCAACTCGAGTTTTTCCGGCAACTCGACGATCCGCGCGGACTCTTTGCGCTCGATCCGCGGTTCGTCCGCGTTGACTAGTCCGCGGGCAGCCGCAAGGGTGGGGGGCATGGGACAGGAAATCACATTGCAGGCGGCATGCCCCGCCACGCGCATACCCGCCGGCGACGCTCTTGAGTTGCCCGCCGGCGGCACCTATCAGCTCACCCAGGCGCTGGGCGGCTCGGTGACGCTGCGCGACGGTACCGGCCTTTACCGCATCGCCCGCGAGCACCTCGGTGCGCTCGGGCCGGAGGTAGCGGCCGCCGCGGCCGCCGCAGACGGGGGCACTGGGGCCGATGACGGCGAACCCTTTGGCGAGGAGAAGCTTTGGTCCGCGCTGCGGCAGTGTTTCGACCCGGAGATCCCGGTGAATATCGTCGACCTCGGCCTGATCTACGATCTGCGCCACGAGCCGCGCGAAGCCAGCCGTCACCATGTCGACGTGCGCATGACCCTCACGGCGACGGGTTGCGGCATGGGGCCGACGATTGCGGCGGACGCCCGGCAGCGCCTTGAGGCGTTGCCCGAAGTGGCCTCGGCAAACGTCGAAATCGTGTGGGATCCGCAGTGGACCCCGCACATGATCTCGCCGAAGGGACGCGAGATCCTCGGGCTGGACTGAGCCGTGCCGACGGTCGACGCACGGAGGCCAATGATGGAGAACTCACCGCGTGAGGCAGGGAATACCGTCCCCGAGGTGTCCGCGTTTCTCGACTACCTTGCGCGGGAGCGCCGCTACTCCGCCAACACCGTGCGGAACTACCGGCAGGCCCTCGATGCGTGGGTTAGCACGCTGCGAAGGGGCGCCGCGGGTGCGGCCGTGGATTTCGCGGGCGCGGACGACCGTGCGGTGCGCTCGCACCTCATCGAGTTGCAGCGCGCCGGCCGCGGAAAGCGAACCCTGCACCTCCACGCCTCGGCGCTGCGCCGGTTCTATCGCTTCCTCTTGCAGCGCGGACTCGCCGCGGGCAACCCCTTCACCGGCGTGGCTCTGCCGCGCCTCAGCCGTCCGCTCCCCGTCTTTCTCACGGAAGCGCAGGCGCGGCGCTTCCTCGATGGCCCGCTGCGTCGGTTCAAGAGCGGAGAAATTGACCGCCCGGAAGCTCTGCGCGACCAGCTTGCCTTCGAACTTCTCTACGGGGGCGGACTGCGCGTGAGCGAACTCGTCGGGCTCACATGGGGCCGTGTCGACATCCGCTCCGCCGTCGCACGCGTCCTCGGCAAGGGCGGCAAGGAGCGTCTCGTACCCCTCGGGCGGACAGCGCAGGCCCTCCTGCACGAATGCGTGCGCGGGCAGCCGCCGGTGCCGGACAAACAGGTGCTCCCGGGTGTAAACGGGCGTCCTGTAACAGCGGGTTGGGTACAGCGGCGGATGAAGCGCTACCTTGCCCTCGCGGGGTTGCCGGCCAACCTCACCCCGCACAAATTGCGTCATTCCTTCGCCACCCACCTCCTCAACGCGGGCGCCGATCTCCGCGCCGTGCAGGAACTGCTCGGCCATGCTTCCCTCTCCACCACGCAGGTTTATACCCATGTCGGCGTCCGCCGCTTGAAGGAAGCCCACCAGAAGGCCCACCCGCGGGCGTAGCCGCGGCACGGCGGTGCGCGCTGGAAGCCCGCGTCTCGAGTTTGGATACGTCACCGTTCATGCTGTCACGGCAAACAGTGTCCTACACTGCCGCCGATGGCATTGCCGGAGAACGCCCGGCGATGCCTTCCTCCTGTTAAAAAATCCCGTCGAAAAGCCTCTTCAACCGGGAATGCACAGGAGGAAGCGGAGACGGCTCAGCCGCATTCTTTTAACCACGGATTACACGACCAACACGGATACCTTTCCGCCGCACTTTTTCACCACGGGGCACGGAGACACAGAGGGATGCCGGGAGCTTTCCAGCCGCTCATCCATTAGCATAAATTAGCGGTCTCCATCTCCGCTGGAAGACTGCGAAAGGTCCGGTGGTGCGGGGAAACCGTCAGGAACGGAGGACGTCGAGGATTGCGGTTGGCTGGCGGTGTTGGTCGACGATGCCGAATCCGCCGCGATAGTCCCAGCAGGCGTGGGCGATCCCGTACTCGCGGAAAAGGGCGAGGATATCCCGGTACCAGCGGATGCGGACAGGATCGGGACAGGCTTTGTAGACTCCGTATTCACCGCAGTAGAGGGGAAGGCCGGTTTTTTCCCGCACGGCAAGGGGGTAGGCGAAGTCGCGGCGCATGGCATCCTGGTCGAAATGGATGCCATGGCTTCTCATTGTTTCCTGCAACTCCCCGCGCTGCGCCTGGAACACCTCCGCGGGAACAAGGTCACCGGGGTAGTTGACGGGGCCGTTGTATTCACCCAGCGGACCGGTCCATGAAGCGGTGTAGTGGGTGACCAGCATGGGGTTGTAATAGTGGAAGGTGAGGAGGGTGCGCCCGTCGTCGGGCACCCGCAGATGCGGAAAAGTGACGCACTGGCAAAACCGGTTGGAGCCAAGGACAAGGAAACGCTCCGGTTGCCGCCGCCGGACCGCGGCGTGGGCGGTATGGGCGACGCGGTTCCAGTCTTCATGATCCTTGGCGACCGCTTCATTGAGGAGTTCGAAGGCGACTTGATCGTATGGATGGTCGGCGAGGGCGTCCGCCAGATCTTCCCACAGTCCGGCGAACCTCCGTTCTTCGGCAGGATCGCGGTAGAGGGCGGGGTCTTTGTCGAGAAAGTAGTGCGAGCGCAGGATGTGGAGGTCGACAACCACCCGCAGACCCGCTTCCCGGGCCCATGCCAAACCATTCTCAAGCAGAGCGAAGGCTTCCGGGTCGCGGCTGCCGTCTTCCTGCCAGAGTTGTTCCTCATCGACGGGGAGCCGCAGATGGTCAAAGCCCCATCCGGCGATCCGCTCGACATCCTCGCGGACAAAGTACTCCCGGCGCCGCGCACCCCGCGCCTTCGACTGGCTCAGCCAGTGCGAAATATTGACGCCCCGGTTTATCGCAAAGCCCGCATTCACAGTATCCGCATCAAGACATCCCGCGCCGTCGATTGGCAACGCTGAATTTCACTACGAAATACACGGAACACAAGGTATTGGTTTTGACCTTTGGCGTGTCTGTGCTGTGATGGGGGCGTGGAGCATGCTGCGACAAGGAGCGGGAACGCGAGGGCCGGGAGGGCGGTCGGGCGGCGTCTCCGCGGGCTCCTTGGGATGGTGTGTGTGCTATTCACGGCGGCGGGTGGTCATGCCGGGCAGGGGGCGCTGCATCCGCCGCTCAACGCGTGGCTCGTTCCCGTGCCGGCGGACTGGCCCGCGTTTTCCGCGTTGTGGGACGATATTGCGACGGAGGACGGCAGAGCCTTCGATCCCGAACAGGTGTGGAAGCTCGTCTGGCTTTCGCCGGAGAGCGGCGGTCGGAGAGCGGTGGTAGACACATGGCTGGAGGAGCGGGCCATGGATGCGTTTTCGCGCCCGGCGGGGCTGCGCCTGCGCATCGCGCGAGAGCGGACGGAGGGAGGCGCGGAGAGCGACGCCGCTTTCGCTGTGATGGCGGAGGAGGCGGCGGTCGCGGGTGATCTGTTTGCGGCGGGTCTGGCGGCCTTGGCCGGGGGCGACAGCCGGGTCGGATCAGAGGCGTGGGAGGATGCGTTTGACCGCTATCTTGACGCCCGCCGTTTCTTTCAAGCGGCAAAGGCGCCGGCGTGGAAACTGCTCGCGCTCGACCGGATTGTGACCGTCTTGATGGAGGTTGATTTGCCGGCGGAGGCCGGGATTTGGCTGGAAAGGCATCACGGGACAGCGGCGGAGCGTTTGGGAGACCCGGCGAGCCGCGCTCTCCACGCCTACCGCTGCGGCATGATTCAGCTTTGGCTGGGCGACTATGCGTCGGCGCGGCGTTTCGCGGATGACGGTCTAGGCCGGATCCGCGGCGGCGCGTCAAACCGCGTCCACATGCAGCTGACCGGGCTCCGCGGATGGGCGTTCTTGCAGGAGGGCGACGCGCACCGAGCGGCGGCGCAGTTGGAGGGTGCCCTGTGGACCGCTCGCCAGAACGGGCTGGACTGCTGCCGGCCCCACCTCCTCCTCGCCTGTGCCTATGCGCGGATCCATCTCGGAGACCTCCGCGAGGCGCGTGTACTGCGCGAACAGGCGACGGAACTCTTCCGCGCACACGGATACCGTCTCGGGCATCCGACTGCCTATCTCAGCGTTGGTGAGGCGGCGCTTCACGCGGGGCGTTTCGGATTTGCGCGCGTGGAGCTGGATGCGGCTGCATCATCGTTGCGTTCCGCCGACGCCGTGCGTTTTTCGCGGCGCATGCACAGTGCTTTTGCGGCGGTTTACGCGAGCGAGGGTGATTTCGAGAGGGCATGGAAGCACGCGGTGCGGGCGCGGCGGGCGGAAGCCGGATTCGCGGATACGGTGCGTGCGGTGCGCGAGCGTGCCACCGCCGCATTGCTTACCGCCGGGCACGAGGCGGGCCGTGCCGCGGCGGAGGCGGACACCGAGGGTTTTCTCAGCCTGCAGGAGCGGCGTCTGCGCTTGCTCGGGATTATCGTGACGGGATTGGCGGTGCTCTTGCTGATCCTGCTCTACAACCGATACCAAGCGCAGCGCGATGCCAACCGTCTCCTGCAGGAGACGATCGAGCGCGTGCGGGCGGCGGAGCGGCGCGAGAACGAGGCCAACCGGGCGAAGACCGAGTTTCTTGCAAGCATAACGCACGAAATCCGCACACCCCTCAACGGAATTATCGGCATGGCGAGCCTGCTTGAGGAGACGCCGTTGAGCGAAGAGCAGCAGGAGTCCGTGCGGACCGTGCACGAATGCGGCATGAGCCTGCTCAAGATGATGAACGACGTTCTCGACCTTGCACGGATGGAGGCGGGCCGCCTCGTTCTGGAGTCCTCCGAGTTGAATCCCGCGCGGATTCTCGGCGAAGTCTGCGCGAAGTATGAGGAGGCGGCGCGGGCGAAAGGGCTTTCCTTCGAGTGGAGCGCCGAAGGTCTTCCGGACCGGGCCGAGGGCGACCCAAGGCGCCTTGCCAAGGTGCTCGACGAGTTGCTCGACAACGCGGTCAAATTTACTGCGAAGGGGGAAATCCGTGTCACCGCATCCGCTGTGTTCGACCGTCCGGACTCCGTTTTGCTGCGGTTTGCCGTCCGCGATTCGGGCATCGGCCTGAGCGCCGACGGGATGGAGCGGATATTCGATGCCTTCAGCCAGCTGGACGAATCGGATACCCGCAGTTTCGGCGGCACGGGCGTGGGGCTCGCTCTCTGCCGGCGTCTGGCGGCGCTGATGGACGGTAGCCTGACGGTGGAGAGCACGCCCGGGGCGGGCAGTTGCTTCAACCTGACGGTCCGGCTGAAGCGGGTCGACACGCGGGAGGAGGCCGCGGCCGCGGTGGCACAAGGGCTCCGTGTGCTTGCCTATGATCCACAACTCGGGCGCCTTCGCAGCCTTATCGAGGCGTTGCGCGAGCGCGGCGCGGAAGTGGATCGCGTACACGCCCTTGAGTCTTTGCAGAAGCGGTTGCGGCGGGGGCCGCCGCCGCTGACGATTATCATGCTCGACGAGGAGGCCGGCGCTGTGCTGCGGCTTGTCGCGGAGGCGACGGAGGCGGGCGTGGAACGCACGTATTTTGTGGGCGTCGCCGACGAAGGCGCTTTCTTTGACCAACGGCGCGCTTTCGCGGCGGGGTTTGACGACTTTGTCGAACTTGCGCGGGCGGTGGAAGCATTGCCGGGCATTTTGCGCAAATCGCAGGGTTCGCCGGGGCCAATTTCGTGACTTGAACTCACCGACCGGGGGCTCCAATAATCCTGCACAATGATACGACCGCTCCTCATCAGCGCCTTCCTTGCCGCGCTTTTCGTCTTTTCGGGATGCCGCAGCCGCGACCAGCTTGAGCTGTACCGCCCCGGAGAGGTCGAGGTGTGGCGCACGACCGAACGTATTCAAACACCTATGACTGAACCAGACCCGACACGACCCCGCGTTGTCCTCGAAACGACGCACGGCGAGATCCATATCGAGCTTTTTGACGAAGAAGCTCCCGTTTCGACGGAGAACTTCCTGCGTTACGTGGACGACGGATTTTACGACGGAACGCTCTTTCACCGCGTCATTCCCGGATTTATGATCCAGGGCGGCGGCTTTGAGGCCGGCATGCGCCAGAAGAACACGCGTGACCCCATCCACAACGAAGCCGGCAACGGCCTGCGCAACCAGCGCGGGACGCTCGCCATGGCCCGCACGCAGCACCTGCACAGCGCCACCTCGCAGTTCTTCATCAACGTGGCCGACAATGCCTTCCTCAACGGCGACGGTGTCTCCGGCGGATATGCCGTCTTTGCCCGCGTCGTGGACGGAATGGATGTGGTCGACCGAATCACGTTTGTCGAAACGGATTCGGCGGGGCCGCACGACGACGTGCCCGTCACGGATGTCGTTATCCGCTCGGCGCGCCGGGCGGACTGACCGGTGAGCGATCCTTCGCCGCGCGTTCTCCTCGAATACGGTGGGTGGCCCGCGCACCGCCTGATCGACTGCGGCCACGGGCGGAAGCTGGAGCAGTTCGGCGCCCTGCGCCTCATCCGCGGAGAGCCCAAGGCTTGGTGGCGCCCGCGGCTGGACGCGGGTGAGTGGGCGGCGGCCCACGCGGAGTTCGGAGACGACGGGCGGTGGAAGCGCCTTCGCGCGGACACACCGGAGCGTTGGACCCTCACCTGCGAAGGCCTTACCCTCGAGGCGCGCCTCTCCCACGGCTCGAAGCACGTGGGCGTCTTTCCCGAGCAGGAGCCGCACTGGCGCTGGGTGCGCGGGCGGCTCGCGGCACGGGGAGGTGGAGCGCCCGCCTCGGTGCTCAATCTCTTCGGCTACACGGGGGTGGCGACGCTTGCGGCAGCCGGAGCGGGGGCGCAGGTCACCCATGTCGACGCCTCCAAGCCGGCCCTTGCATGGGCGCGCGAAAACCAGCGACTATCCGGCATGGGCGAGGCCCCGGTGCGCTGGCTCCTGGACGATGCCTTCAAATTCGTCGCGCGTGAGATCCGGCGAGGCCGCCGCTACGATTTGATCCTTCTTGATCCCCCGAGCTTCGGACGCGGACCGCGGGGAGAAGTCTGGAAGGTCGAGAACCAGATCGCCGACCTCATGGACCTCCTGCGGCAACTGGTGCACCCGGATTCCGGTGCGCTCGTCCTCACGCTCTACAACCTCGAAGCCTCGCCCCTCATGCTCCACAACCTTGTGCGCGATGCTTTTCCGCACGGCGCGCTCGAAGTCGGCGAGTTGGTCCTCGGCGGGGAAGGCACCCCCCGGCTCCCCCTTTCTCTCTTTGCCCGCTGGGCGGGACCGGCCGCCTGACGCCAAGGGCAACCAGAGGCGCCGGGTGTCCGACTACGGCAAATCACCGCGAACCGGACGTAGCCGAACGCGGCTTCGGCGTAGCGCGCGGCGGGCAGGCCGAAGCTTCAGCGGGGCACGGATGCTTTCATTGACTTTCCCGCGGGAGCCAACCGCCTCAGCCGATATCCCAATCCAAGTCCAATGGGCTGACCTTCTCCTTTTTCGTCCGGCTTTGCACCGTGTGCGTGTAGATCATCGTTGTCTTGATATCGGAGTGCCCCAGCAACTCCTGGATCGTCCGCAAATCCACGTTCGCCGACAGCAGGTGACTGGCAAAGGTGTGCCGAAAGGTGTGAGCGGTCACCCGCTTCGGCACCTTCGCCTTCCTCACGGCCGAAGCAATCGCACTGCCCACACTCTGCTTATAGTTGTGGTAGCGCCGGTAGGCCCCCTCTTCCGGCAGCAAGGTAAGCTCCTTGGCAGGGAACAACCATTGCCAATGATATTCCTTCGCCTCCCGCCGGGCGCGCCGCGATCCCAAGCCATCCGGCATGAAGACTCCCGCGAAATCCGGATTCTTCAGGTCATGGTCCAGCAGCCTGGCAACCCGCTCCGTCTGTTTCTCCAGTTCCGGCCGAAGCTTCTCCGGCAAAGGGACGGAACGGTCCTTCTTTCCTTTGCCGTCGTGGATGATCACGAGGTTCTCCGAAAAATCGAGGCTGTTGATTCGCAGCTCCAAACACTCGGAAAGACGCAGCCCGCACCCATATAGCATCGACACGATCAAATGGTGGGGAAACTTCAGCTTCCCCAACACCGCCTCCAGTTCCGGCCTTGTCAATACCGTCGGGATATACTTCGTCCGCTTCGCCCGTACCACCCGGTCCTTCAGGTCGTATTCGCGCTTGAGAACGTGACGGAACAAAAACAGCAGCGCATTAAACGCCTGGTTCTGCGTCGACGCCACGACCCGGCCATTTACCGCAAGGTCCGTGAGGAAGTTCTTCGCCTCCTCATCCGAAACCTCGCCCACCGCCATGAACTTCGTATACTGCCCGAAGCGCTGCACCCAGGTGACGTATGTCTTCATCGTCTTCGGCGAGTAGTTCCGCCGCTTGATTTCTCCCGCCAACGCCGTCTCCAGCTCACGCCAGGCGCGCCGGGGACCGGTCTCGACCGGCACGGATGGCTTAGAACGCACTCCCTTTCCCGCATATTCGCCGATCGGCTCCGCCACCGCCAAGCCACCCTCTCCGGCGCCCATCTCCAGAAAAACCTCAACCGCCCGACGCGCCTGTTCGCGCAACCCGGAAGACTGCCCCTTGCCCGCAAGCTTCTCCATGAAACCATCGATCAACCGCGCCCGGGGAGCCCCGTCGCCGTACTTTGCCTCATAGTCCAAAAAATACCGCACCCACTTGACGCAATGCGGCATCGCCCGATCCGTAACGCCCATCCTTTGCAGTGTCGACCGGTAGCGATGAAAAATCTCTCTTTCAAGCCTTCGCATAATATCTCAAGACTCCTATCTCCCCAAAAGGAACGATAGATAAATAGAAAACGCAAGAACTTTTGACGAAAAGGCTTGACCCAACCCCGCCGAATCGGATTATTTCAAATGACCTATTAACTTGTTCGGTAAAATAATATGAATAATAAACATCTTAGAGCGTTATGTATTATACTATTTGCATTGGTTGTATATGTCGGATGTTACGCATCCCTCGTTGAAGTCAAAGGTTTCGCAGGGCAACCCATATCTGAAAGTGATCCACGAGCTGAAATTTATCCTAAATACAAATCATTAGGAATTATTGGTGAATTTTTATTTATACCATTACATTTACTAGATAAATTAATTCGACCTGATTCGTGGTATTACGTCTTAGTAATAAAAGACGAGTTTTCGGATCCATCATTAATCACAGTTCAAGATTACAAGAAAATCTACTACCCCGAGAATCCGATGATCGGAGTGCATAGTGGGAAAGAAGTTGCAAGGCCTGATGAGTGGTTCCACTAAAAGATACCGAATCGGGTAGCGGAGGGGATTAAACCCTCCGCCCCCACACCACCGGACGTACGG
>JAFIGH010000108.1 GCA_020831525.1 Opitutales bacterium | reverse complement strand
CATGATACACGGGACTTTAACCCGATTACAACGCGCCCATGCCGGGCACACACAACCTTGTCGCGGCCCTCGATTCGCCCGACGGCGCGGGGGTGGATCCGGCGTGGATCGAGGCGAACCTCGCCTTCGCCTTCGACGCCGTGCGCCTCGGGGCCGACGCCATCGCTTTTCTGCAGCAGCAACTCCCCGGGGAGACGGCTCTCATCGGCCAATGGACACAGACATGGGAAGCGCTCCAGATTCCGTGGATCGGCGTAGCCGAGGCCCGCCGCGCATGGTGGCAGCTCGGCCAATACGCCGAATACCTTGCATGGACCGCGCAGCGCTACGGCCACGGGGCCGGTTCCGCCGTGGAGACCGCCTTCCTCGCGTCGGGCGCGCAGGCCCTCGGCGCTCTCGAAACGATCGCCGGCGACCTCACGACCCTCTTCGACGGGCTCGGCCTCGAGGCCTTTGCCTTTCCCCTCCCCGGCGACCTTGTCGTCGACCGCCTCTTCGGTCGGCTCAGCTTCAACCGCCTCACGGAAGACTGGGACATCCGCTTCGGCGGCGCGCTGCGCTTCCCCGAGATCAACCTCGCCTTCGCAATCGACGCCGCCTCCCTCGCCAGCACGGGCGAGTTCGCCCTCGCCCTCCGCACGAGCGGCCCGGCGCCCTTCGGCTTCGACGACTCCCTGCGCCTCGACATCGCCAACACCTTTTCCCTCGGGGGCAACTACCTCAGCCGCACCCTGAGCAATGCCTCCGCCACGGGCACGCTCACCCGGCAGGTCGCGGGCGGGGGCCCCGAGACCTACACGCTCAACCTCGGTTACGCCTACACGCCCGCGCCGCCCCCCGCCACCGACGAGGGCGAACACCGTTTTGACTTTTCCCTCGGCGTGGGGGGCGATCTCGAGGTCTTCACGGAGGATCTCGTCGTCTTCCGCGGCGGCCTCGGCTTTTCCCTCACGGTCGACGCCGACGGCCAGCCCCTCCAAGGCGCCTTCTCCGCCTCGGCCACGGTCGGCATTCTCCTCAAGGACGGGGCCACCGAGCCCTACACGCCGGACGACTTTGAGCTGCGCCTCGACGGGCAGGCGCTCGTCACCGTCTCCGGCGAAGAGCGGTCCATCGCCCTCTCCGGCAACCTTTTCCTTCCCGAGGGCTATCAAGCCCTCGCCTGCGGATCTCCCGGCACCCCCGACCCTGCGGCGGGCCGGCCCTTTGCTATCATCCCGGTCACCGAGCCCCTCGTCTTCACCTACTTCACCGACGAGCACGCGGACGCCGATCTGCGCGGGACCGTGCGGACCTCGGCCACCTTCAGCCTCGGCAACCTGCGCTTCGCCTTGAGCGGATTCGAGCGCCTCTGGCTGGATGTCTGTTCGCTCGAGCTGGCCCTCGCCTTCGACTCGGCGATCCGCCGCCCGACCGGCCGCCTGCGCGAACTCGACGCCGTCGCCAACATTCCCCTCCCCGACGGGCAGAACCTGCGCACCGCCATCAAGACCGCCGACTGGTCCCTCAACCGGCTCCCCACGGAGGGCACGATCGGGCTCCTCGAAGACCTTCGCCTCTTCTCCCAGGGCGGGTTCAATCTCGACATGCTCGGGGCCGATCCCCTTGGCATTCCCCAAACCTACATCGCCCTCTTCCCGGCGGACGGGGAAGAGCCCTACCCGCGCCTACGCATCCAGGGTTCCCTCCGCGCCGCCGCCGAGACATGGTTTACCGACGAAGCGGGCAACTCCGTGAGCCTCGCCTCCAGCGCCGAGGCGGCCGCCCTCACCATCCGCATGCCCCCTGACCGCCTCCCCTCCCTCGAAGAAGGCGATTTCATTTTCGACATCGCGGCGATTGAGTTCGGCTGCGCGCCCGACGCCCCCACCCCCTGCGAACTGCGTTTCTTCGCCGGGGTCGCCGTGGTCGATCCGCGTATCCGCATCACCAACCCGCTGCGGGCCCTGCGGCCGACGAAAGCCGCGCCCTTCGAGGTGGAGATGGACCTCGCCTTCAAATTCAACAATGTCGGCGGCCCGGAGCTGACCTTGGGCGGGCAGAAGTTCGCCCTCGTTTTCGATGGCAGCCCCGACAGCCCCCTCGTGCGCTTTGACACGGCCGAGGCCTGCGTCGACTTCACGGGCATGGAGGGGGGCGCGCTCACGCCGGGGAGCGGTTTTCCGCTCTTTGTGCGGCGGTTCTGCGTGGGCCTGAAAAACCTCACCGGCCCGGAGGGCGTGCCCCTCTTCACCGACGATCCCACCAAACGCCCGGCCTTTTCGACCGACAATCTCGAGTTCACGATCAGCGCGGGCCTACAGTTCGGGGACGGCACGGTCGATGCCATCATCTACGGCGAGGTCGACGAACTCGTCGTCAGCTTCGTCAATGGCGAGCCGACCTTCAGCGTCGACGGCATCGGGATCGGCGTCGATTTCTCGTATTGGCTCGGCAAGGACTTCCCCTTCAAGGGCAAGGTCTACCTCGGCGGCCTCCAGTCGGACGGCTTCTTCGTCTCCGGCGCGGTCGGCGCGAACCTCAAAGGCAACCTTATCGAAGGGGTGGCCGCGCTCAATCAGGACGGTCCCATCGGGCTCTGTGTCGGCATCGCGGGGGCCGAGATCTCCATTCCCATCTACGCCGGTTTCACCCTCACCGGAGCGAAGGGCGGCCTCATCCGCGGGGTCGGCACGCGGGATCCCTGCGCCTTCGTCACGCGCTACCAGATCAACCCCGTCACCGGGCGGCCCACGGGCCCGCCGCTGCCCGAGGAACCCGACGAAAACGGCCCGCCCGATCCCACCGGTTGCCCGGGCTACAAGGCCAGTTTCGCCGATCTGGAGCGCTTCCGCACACCCGGCGAGCGGGACGAGCTGAGCCTCAACGCGGCGCAGATGGAAGTCGTCCGGCGCCTCGTCGCGGAGACCGGGATGGATGACGCGGACGCCCGCGCCCTTGCCGAATCCGCCGACCCCGAGATGATCGACGACCTCAACGGCATCGTCGATGAGATCGTCACCCAGAACGGGCTCGCGCGCCTCGATTTCGCCGACCTCTGCGTCTTTGACTGTCCCCCGCCCTCGCTCGGCCCGAGCGCGCAGATGCACCCCGAGGCCTTCGTCGAAGGCAGCCCCTACGAGGGACGCGCCATCTGGAAGTTCACCTCCGTCGACGAATCCATGCTCAACTTCTTCGGCTTCAACCGCGCCGCCGTAAACGCCCTCGTGCCGCCCTTCGATGAGTGGAACCCCGTCACCTTCATCCCCGAATTCGCCTCCCGCACGGCCGAGGAGATCCGCCTGCGCGTCGAGCGGATTGTCGCGCGCCCCCTCCCCGAGGCCCCCGGTTTCCTCGAAAAATGGATCGACGGCGAGAGCGTCCAGGTGACCTTCGACCAGTTCCTCGATGAATTCCTCAACCAATTCGAACTGGGGCTCTACAACGCCCTCAACTGCAACCTCCATGCCCTCACCCCGGCGGCCTTCGACCGCGACGAACTCGTCGACACCATCTGGGAGGGTCTGCGCGAGGCCGCTTATGCGGGAATTCCCTACGAGGACGTGACCCTCCGCCTCGAGGGTTCCTTCTCCTATGTGGTGGTCGACTCGTTTGCCTCCGTCACCGGCGGCGTGGTGTATTCACCCACCAACAACACCACCGGGGTCTATGGTTCGCTCAACCTCTTGGGCATCCCCACCGGCTACATCGAGGCCTTCGTCGCAACCTACGACGCCGAGGGAAATCTCAATTCCTTCCCGGCCCTCTGCGGTGATCTCATCGGCGCTTTCGGTCCCGTCGAACTCGGGCGGGCGCGCTTCCTCCTCGACGCCCCCGGTTCCACCGCGCGCATCCTCGGGGCCTTCGACGACCTCGGCAACGCCCTCACCGGTCCCTATGTCTACGAGCGCATGCTCGAAATCGCACCCGAAAAGGCCATCCCCGGCGCAAGCCCGGCGGAGCACCTCATCCAGTTGGCCACCGCCGAGGAAAAACTCGCCTTCATCAACGCCGTCGTCGCCCGACAGCCAACGCCCGATACCGGTGTCATGTACCAGGCCTTCCGCCAGTGGATCATCGATCTGCTCAACGCCGTCGCCCCGCGCATGGTCTACTGCGATGCCCTCCAACCAAAGGTCTTCGGCTTCCCCCTCTCCGGCGATAATGTGATGATGAGCACCCACTATTATTTCGGGCCGGAGGATCCCGACACCTACGGCGACCACCCCGTGCTCGAGCACGTCTGGCGCAGCGCTTTTTCGCCCTTCCAGATGGGGATCTCGTCCGTGCTCGCGGCAACCGGCGCGGGCACGCTGGCGGCCATCCTCGCGCCTTCGATCGACCGGGCCGTCTTCACTTTCCGCGAGCAGCCGCCGACCCTCGGCACGCTCTTCGACGAAATCACTTCGCTGCCCTTCAACGAGTTTGTCGACAAGCGCTTCCGCGACTTCGTCGCGAGCACGTCGCTCACCTTCGAATACGAACTCGCGCCCCTCGGGCTGGAGCTGACGCGGGCGGGCGGGCGCCTTCTTTTCCCCTCCTACGACCACCATCCGGTGGGCCCGGAGCCGCTTCCCGATCCGGTGGACCGGGGCCTCCCCTCGCGCCGCGACCTCCTCCTCGCGGCCCTCGGGGAAACCGGGAGCGGGGGTAACCGCCTCGGCGATCCCAACTGGTTTGGCACGGCGGAGGAGATCGCCGCGCTCTTCGAGGGGACCGATTTCGCCCCCGTCTTCGAGGCCCTGCCTCCGGCGGAGCACCCGCGGCTCGTCGACGATTATTTTCCGCACGGCGGCTTCCTCGGTGCGGCCGCCTTCGGCGTGCCCAAGCTCCTTTCCGAGGGCATCCCCGAGAGCTTCTACACCGTCATCGACCCGACTTCCGTGGAGGTCCTCGAATGGCTCGCGGCGGTGGGCGAGTTTTTTGACTACGTCACCTCGACGGATCCGGGGGGCGAGTTGAGCTTCTACTTCCCCGCGCCCAATCCGCCCGCCATGCTTGCCGGCGGTTTCCCCGCCTCCTTCGCGGAGCTGCTCGACGACCTGCGCGGCTTCCAATTCAAGGAAGAGACCCTTGCCCTCTATCCGCTTGAGCGCACCTTCCTCGCCGCCCGCTGGAACGTGCCCCTCTTCGGAGTGCCCGTCGCCAGCGGCCTCCTCGAGGCCGACTTCGAAAGCGGCAGCTTCCGCTTCCGCGCCCAATCCCCCGTGGGGCATTGGATCACGGATTTTATCGATGCCGCTTTGCCCCCGCCGGGCGGAATGGGCGGAGAAGGCGTCCTCCAAACCGCCTCCGCGGGCGACGCCGCCTCCCCCCTCCGGGCGACCCTGAGCCTCGGCCCCGATGCGACCCTTCCGGTATCGGAGCTGTTCGACGAACTGCGGGCCGGACTGGACGCCATCGCTCCCTTGCAACCGGGCGCGACACCGCCCTACACCGCCGCCGACTACCTTTCCCTGCCCGGTCCGGCCGATACCGCCGCTTTCCTTGAAACCGTCACCGGGGCGCTCTCCCGGCGGCTTCCACGCGCCGCCCTCGCCTACGAGGGCGCGCTCGGGATTCCCGCATGGCTGGCGGACTTCGTGCGCCCGGCGGCGGACCTCGGAGGCGGGGCCGAAATCGAGCTGTTCGCCTTCACCCCGATGTATGAACCGGATTACACGCCGGACGCACCCCACCTCGAAGACGCTCCCTACACCCTTGCCCGCCGCCAAGGCGGCATCGGTTTCCGCGGAAGTCTCGAGCTGGGCTACTTCCCCGCCGCGTTTCCGGGAACGGAGTTGGCCGTCAACGTGGAGGAGGCCTCCTTCCTCGTCCTCGCCGGGGCCACGCCCGGCCTCCCCCGTGTCGTCGCCGCACTCGATGTGCCCGCCGCCAGCTTTCCTTTCGGCGGCTTTGATTTCTCCGATGTGCGGGTCGCTCTCGACACGCAACCCGCTCCCGGCGACCACTTTCTCCGGGTCGCGGGGCGCACGCTCCCGCCCGGCCTGCCCGGTATCTTCGAAGTCGAGTCCAGCGCCCCCGACGGTCGCGTCGGCGGCGAGGTCGTGGTCGCGGGCGGCGGTGTCGTCACCCTGCGCTTCGCTCCCGTGACGGCGGTCATGCCGCTTCTCGGCGGGCTCAGCGCGAGCGTCACCGGCTTCGAGGAGGACGGGGCTTTCACCTTCTCGACGGTCCCGGGCGAGGACTGGGGCATGGCCTTCACTCTCGACGGTGCCCTCCAGCTCCGCGATCCCCTCGATCCGCTGAGCGGCGCGGTCTTCCTCGAAGTCGTGCCCGATCCGGGGCAGCCGGCTTTCCAAGCCACCCTCACCGGCACGGGTCTGGAAACCTACCGTCTCGTCCTCCAAGGCGGTTCCGGCGGGCATTTCCGCGTCTTCCCCGGAACACCGCACGAAACCAGCTTCGATCTCCCCACGGGGGACGGCTTCACCCTCTTCCTCGACAACGCGGGGCGCTTCTACGCCGATTTCGGCGTCATCGGGGGAGTCGGCTTCCCCGGCGCGATCTCGGCGAGCGCGCGCCTTGAATTCGGCCACAATCCCGACGATCCCCGCCCGGAGGTCGTTCTGCGCAAGGACAACGCCCCCTTCGCCGGTCCCCTCGCCTTTGGCACGGTCAATCTCGCGCAATCCACCGTGAACGCCTTCCAGATTCGCAACGCCGGGCTCAAGGCGGCGAACATCAGCCTCGCCGTCGAGCAGGCCGCCGCGGCCGACGATTTCACCCTCGCCACCGGTGCCCTCCAAATCGAACCGGGCGGCGAGCGCACGATCGAGTTGGTCTTCCAACCCAAGGCGGCGGGCACCCGCTCGGCCACACTCCGGATTTTCTCCAACGACCCGCTCAACCCCGTGCAGACCCTCGCCCTCACCGGCGGCGGCCTGCAGGAGGCGATCTATGCCCCGAGCCGCCCGAATATCAACTTCGGCGATACCCTTGTGGGAGCGACCTCCACCTCCACCTTCACCGTGGCCAACCCCGGTTCGGCCGCCCTCAGCATCCTCTCCGTTTCCACCAGCGGAGCCGCTTTCGCCGTCTCCCCCACGGGGGCCGTCGACATCCCCGCCGGCGGCAGCCAATCCTACACCGTGGCCTTCGAGCCCGGAAGCAGCGGCCCGGCGGCGGGCAGTCTCAACATCAACGCGCGCGCGCCCATCGGCCTGCAAACCGTTTCCCTCTCCGGCAACGGCGCGGAGTCGCGCTGGGTCACCCTGCTCGACGCCGCCACCGCCGGGCGCGACGACACCCTCAACGACCTCAAGATGATCGATGTCAACGAGGGCTTCGCCGTGGGCAACGGGGGTGCCTTTCTCCAGACCCTAGACGGCGGGCGCTCGTGGATCCCGCGCGTCATCACCCGTGAAAACCTCCGCGCGATCACCTACGAGAGCGGCAACCTCCTGCAGACGGCCGTCGCCATCCACCACTTCGACGAGCCGCCGGACAGCACGGTCTATCTCGACGCATCGGGCAACGGGCGGCACGGGGTCGTCGACAGCGATCCCGCGAAACGGCCCGACCGCTCCTTCATCCACGGGCGCTTCGGTGCCGGTCTGCGCTTCGACGGCGTCGACGACATCGGGGAAATCGGCGTCTTCGCGCTCCCCAACAGCTTCAGCATCTCGCTCTGGGCGCGCTTCAATTCGACCTCCGGCGATCAAACCCTCCTCGGCAAATACAGCACGTCGGGCGCGCGCCAGTTCAAGCTCCGCCTCTCGGCCAACGGCACCTACCGCGTGCGCTTCGCGGGAACGAACCTCAGCTTCCCCGCCGCGCCCACCGCCCTCGAATGGACGCACATTCTCGTCACCGGCACCTACAGCTCGATCAACGACCAGACCACCGTCCGCCTCTACGAAAACAACGTCCTCCGCGGAACCCAGGTGATCAACGGCGCCACCAACCAGTCCACCTTGAACCGCTGGCGCATCGGCGCGCTCTGGCACCCGACGAACGGCGAGAGCCAGCACTTCAACGGTTCCCTCGACGAACTGATGATCTTCAGCGGCGTCCTTTCCGCCGCCAACCGCACCCGCCTCTTCACGACGAATCTCGACCGCATGGTCGTGGCCGGGGACGGCGGGCGCGTCTACGAGAGCTACGCGCGCGGCCGCCTCTGGGCGCAACACCCCGAGATCGAAGTCGCCGGCTGGAATACAGCCGAACTCGTCTTCGAGGAATTTGACTACCACGGGGCCGCCTTCGGGGGCAGCAGCCCCGGAAGCCCGCTCTACCTCACGGGGCGGCAGGTGAACCGCTTCGGCAATGTCGGGCGCCTCGCCGGTGTCGAGGGCATTCAAAACGGGCGCTTCGGCACCCTCAGCCTCACGGGCGCGCCCTTTGCCTTCAACCCATGGCGGATCCTCACCGACGTAAGCCACGTGGGCGGAACGATGCGCGCCACGGGTGCCGACGGCGTTCTTTACACGCAGGAACTTTCCGGCGGACACGCGGGGGCCTTCGCCGCCTCGTCACCGGCGGATATGCCGGCCCTCAACGCCGTCGCCGCCCACGGCAGCGGGGCCAGTCAATACGTCGCCGTCGGCGTTTGGGGGCGTATCCGCCGCGAGAATACCGAAGTCGCCAGCGGCACGGGCACGAGCCTTCACGCCGTCACCTACCGCTCCAACGTCTCCCCCGCCTACCACGCCGTGGGCCACAACGGCACCTACCTCACGAGCGCCAATCTCGGAGCCAACTGGCAGGTCGTGCAGGACGGGCTCGAAGGCACCTATCGCGCCATCGACACCCTACGCGTGCCCGGCAGTTTCTCCGCCGCCAACTACCATGTGTGGACGGCGGGCGACGCCCACCGCATCGAATACCGCCCGCCCGCTCCCGTCACCGGCCCCTTCCTCACCTTCTTTCCCGGCAAGCTCGACTTTGGATTTGTCCTCACCGGTGAAAGCGAAGTCCGCGAGCTGCGCCTGCGCAACCGCGGCAAACAGGCCCTCCAGATCACCGGGCTCGTCATCGAAGGTCCGGCGGCCGGCCGCTTCAGCCTCGCCCAATCGAGCCTCGGAACGATTCCGGGCGAAGGCGACCTCCCCCTGCGCGTGCGTTACCGCCCGACCACCGCCTCCACACTCGACCACGCCGAACTCGTGGTCTCGACCAACGATCCCGGGCGACCTGTTTTCCGCATCCCCCTCGAAGGGCGCGCGGGCTACCGCGACTGGCGGCCGGTCGTCCTCGAAGCCGACGGCGCGCCCGTCGCCGGCACCGTCCATAGCGTGCGCTTCACCTCGCCATCGCGCGGTTACGCCCTCGTTACCCCGGTTTTGGGCGATTCCCTCCTCTACCGCACCAACGACGCCGGCGCGACATGGCAGCTTTCCTCTTTCGGCGACCACGGCGGCACGCTCCGCCTCGAGTCTCTCGATGCCATCCGCCACAGCACAACTTCGGCGGGCTTCACCTTTCACAACGACCATATTTTCGCCGTCGGGCGGGTCGTCTCGCGGGGCAACCCCGACCGCGGCATCCTCCTGCGCGCCAGCACCTCCATCGTCCTCTATTCGGTCCCCAACTTCACCGAGCGCACCCCCGTTCCCTCCGGCCAATCCACCCAGCCGCTCGCCCTTACCGCCGTCTCCGCCCTCAGCCACCCGGACGGCATCCTCCTCTCCACCGCCACCACCGGCAACCCCGCCAACGCCAACCTCTGGACCTCGGCCAACGAAGGCCTCTCATGGTTTGTCTCCGACAGCCGGCCGGACGACTTCGACGGCGGTCCCGTCCGCCAACACGGCTTCCTCTCGGGCGGTTTCCCCGGCACCTTCTGGAACCTCACCTTCGCCGCCACCGGCCCGAAGCTCTACTTCCGCATCAACGCCATCGGCGCCACCCCCGGAGGCTGGGACAACGACTTCCAGGTTGTGCAGACCCCGGGGACCATTCGCGACCTGCACATTCTCGACAACGTCTTCTTCTTCGGCGTGCCCCAAGCCCTCTCATGGGTCGTGGGCGACGGCGGCACCTTCCTCACATGGAACGGCAATCTCGGCACGCCATGGCGGCCCGCGCGCGACGCCGAGGTCTTCGGCACAACCGACCTCAGCGCGATCCACTCCACCAATCTCCAAAACGTCTGGGTCGTGGGCGAATCCCGCATCTTCGATTCGCGCGACCGCGGCCTCACATGGAAACTCAGCTTCGACGCGGGCGATGCCGCCGCGCTCACGAGCGTGCATTCCCTCGACGGAAGCCAGGCGTGGGCGGGCGGCAGCCTCGACGGACGGGCCACCATTTGGCGTTACCTCCCGCCCCCGCCAGTCGGAAGCCGCGTCCTCCGGGTGGCCGATTACCTCGATTGGGGCGACGTGACCCCCGGTGCCGGCGCAAGCCGCATCCTCACGCTCACCAACACCGGCACCACCAGCCTGCCCCTCCACGATCTTCGCATCGAGAGCGACGAGGGCATCGACCGCTTCCGCATCGGCGGTCTACCCCCCGCCAGCCTCGCTCCGGGCGCCTCCCACAACCTTACGCTCCACTTCGACGCCCTCGAAGCGCCCGCCCTCGCCGACGACCTCGAGCCGGCCTTTTTCCTCCGCTTTGAAAATGAATGGGGCGCCACCCGCTTCACCGACGATTCGCCCAACGCCCGCCACGCCAACGCCGCCCTCCTCCCCGCCGGTTCCCGCCCGACCCTCGCCCTCTCCGGTCTCCGCGACCGCGCCCTGCGCTTCGACGGCGCCCAATACCTCACCCTCAACGAAAATCCGGGGCCCAACGCCCTCCCGTCGAGCTACGCCGTCTCCCTCTGGGTCGCGCCCGACAACAACAGCGGCACCCAGGTGCTTCTCGCGAAAGACGCCGCCAACGGGTCCGATCTCCTCAACATCGCCCTCACCCCCGGCGGCGTCCGCGTGCGCATCCGGCAGTCCACCATCACCGGAGGCGGCACACCGCCCACCGGGTGGCACCACCTCGCGGTCAATTTCGTCCAACTCAGCCCGACCTTGACCGCCGTCACGGTCTACCGCAACGGACAGCCCGTCTTCCAGAATACGGTGAATGCCATCCTCGGCGATGCCGCCGGGCAGCCGTGGATCCTCGGGGCCGAATTCAGCTCAGCCTCCGCCACGGCCAATCACTTCACCGGCAGCCTCGACGACGTCATGCTCGTCCCCCGCGCGCTCACGCTCTCCGAGATCCGCCGCCTCGCCGCAAAATCGCCCCTTTACGGCGAGCACCGCGCCCGCCTCGTCATCGATTCGGGTTCCGACGCCGATTCCCTCGAAACCACCCTGCGCGCGGTCGTCGCGCCCGCGCCCCGCGTCGTCACCCTCAACACCCAGCCGCAGGGCCTTCCCGTCATCGTCAACGGCGTCACCCATCCTGCCCCCGTTTCTTTCGCCATCGTGCCCTTCGCCAGCTCCGCCGCCGGTGCCCATGAATGGATCGAGGGCTCCGTCCAGCGGATCTCCGTCGCCCCGACCGCCAGCCTCCCCCACGCCGGCGGCGGCATCGACTACGCCTTCGCCGGTTGGAGCCATGCCGCCGGACCGGAATTCGACCTCGCCGCAACGCACGACACCCCCGCCGCCCTCACCGCCGCCTTCGTCCCCGTGGCCGTAAACGCCGCCCCCGTGGACCCGCCCCCGCCGTCCGGCCCGCCGGGTCCCGACCCGCTCCTCACCGCCCTCGCCAACGCCCCGCAGGGTCCTTTCCTCCGCCTGAGCAATGGCACCTTGCGCCTGCCCAACCTCGGCGGCACGCCCTTCGCCATCACCGGCGAACTCCTCCTCAGCCCCGCCCGCATAGAAGGCCAGTTGAGCGCGCCCGCCGCTTCATTCCCCGAAAACGCCCCCGCCAGCCTCCTCGAGGTCGGGGCCGCCAGTTGGCGCCTCGAAGCCGTCGCGGGCGTGTCCTTCCTCATGGAAGCGACCCTCCCGAGCCTCCGCGTGCTCGGCTACCTCGCCGCCCCCGAGGGCCTCGCCTCCCTCGCTTTCACCCCCGGCACCGGCGGCGACCCGGGCCACTGGCAAGCCGGCTTCGTCCTCAAGCAGGACCTCAAACCCGTGCCCGGCATGCTCGAATTCAAGAAGGGCGCGGTCGCGCTGGGATGGTCCGCCGCCCCCGGCATCCCCGCCTTCCACCTCGGGCTCCACGGCGGCTTCCGCCTCCTTCAGCTGCCCGGCGGCGCCTTTGCCCTCGACCGCGATATCTCCGTATCCGTCAACGCGGGCGACTTTGATGTCGGCCTCAACGACCTCTTCGCCGCCGCCGGACAAGCGACGCCCGGCGTTCTCTTCCAATCCGGACCCTTCCGCCTCGACTGGACCGATCTCCGCCTCAAACGCAGCGGCGGCGGTCCCGTCTTCCTCGAACTCCAGAACACCACCTTCCGCTTCAACGGGCTCACCGTCGCCACCGTCGGCGGCAGCCTCGGCACCGACGGCAGCCTCGGCCTCTCCGGCAACATCGGCCAGAACGGCACCCTCCGCCTCGAACCCAACGGACGCCTCTTCCTCCGCAATTCCAACCCCGGCGCCGCCGCCTTCCAGCTCGATCTCGCCCCCGGCGGCCTCGCCCTCGACACCCCCGCGCTCCGCCTCGAAACCACCGCCACCGGCGCGACCGGCAACGTCCTCCCCAACGGCGTGAACATCCCCGCCATCCGCTTCAATTCAAATGGCTCCTTCGACACCGGCCGCCTCCCCCTCCCCGCCCTGGACTTCGACGGCATCGCCGTCTCCGGCCCGAGCGGCGGCAGCCTCACCCAGAACCACATCCGCCTCCGCCGCGACAGCGCCGGCAAGGCCACCTTCTCCCTCAAGGCCCGCCAGTCCTTCTTCGGCTGCCAGCAGCGCCTCTCCCTCTCCATCACCGCCGACGGCGCCGGTCCCGCCCTCGTCACCGGCTCAATGCGCGGCAACTTCTGCGTCCTCCCCAAATCCCTCTCCCTCCAATACAACAGCGCCAACGCCTGCCAGTTCTCCGGCGCCGCCTTTGGCTTCACCGTTTATTTCGGCTCCGCCTGCGTCGGCGTCCGCAACGACCTCAGCGGCCTCTGCCTCCTCGGTGCCTGCCCATAGGCAACGATTCATCCTCTCCGCTGCGGCGAGGTCGTACCCCGCGAGCGTCCGCTCTTTCTTTCGCTCATGCCTGCGGCTCCCCTTCGACACAAGACCCAACCGCGTCCCGCCGCGGGATTCGCCAAAAACGCTTGCGATCACGGTTCTCTTTTGCGAAGAACCACTTACGCAATGGCTTCCGTCTCCGAGTCCACCCGCGGGAAGAATCCGCCGACCGCCGCCGTCCTGACGGGCGATGTCGTGCGCTCGAGCGAGGCCGGCAAGGCGGCCCTGCGCCGGCTGCCGGGGCTCCTGCGCGGGGCGGGAAAAGCGGCGGCGGACATCCTCCCGGACGCCGGGGTCTCGGGTATCGACATCTTCCGGGGCGACAGTTGGCAGATCTTTGTCCGCGATCCGTCCGCCGCCCTGCACGCCGCCCTCCTTGTGCGCAGCTTCCTCCTCGGCGGCGGGGCACGCGGTGAGCCCGCATGGGACACCCGCGTGGCCTTCGGGTTCGGGACGGTCGACCGACTCGACAAGCGCAAGGTATCCCGCAGCCAGGGCGCGGCCTTTGCCGCCTCGGGCGCGGCCCTCGACTCCCTCGCCGACAGTCGTGCACGCATGGCCGTCGCGGCGGACGAGCCGGGGGAGCCAAGGGCGGGCACGTTCGCGCGCGCGAATGTGCTTTTGCTCGACGCCCTTGTTCAAAACTGGACCTCCAAACAAGCATGGGCCGTACACGGCGCGATCCGCGGGCAAATCCAGTCCGACATCGGCGCTTCCTTCCGCCCGCCGGTCGCGCAGTCAACCGTCGTCCGGCACCTCCACAGCGCCCGGTGGGACGTCCTCGAGACGATCCTTGGAGTCTGGCGCGATCCGCAACCGCCGGATGATAGTGCACAGAACACATGACCGCCGATTATAGCTTTAAAGATACATATCAATCCTTTATAGCTTTCAAATAGCATATTCAATGATTATAGCTTTTAAAATACATAACTGGCGTCCCGCACAGCCCCCGCGAAACCGGGTCCCGCAAACCGAACCACGCCCGACCGCCAACCCGCGACCATGACCTCTCCCGAGCAGATTCTCTTCCTCAGCCTGCTCTTCGCCCACCTTCTCGCGGACTTCGGCCTGCAGAGCGCGAAAGACATCCGCGACAAAGCCAAGCCCGCCGTCTTCGCCAAACACATCGCATGGGTCACCGTGCTCGCGTGGGTTTTCAGCGGCGATTGGTTCAACCCTTGGATACCGCTCATCATCGGCACCTCGCACGCTGCTTTCGACGCCCTCAAAACGGCCGCGACCGCCGCCGGATACAACGCCAAACGCCTCTTCTTCATCGACCAAGCCGCCCATATCGCCGTCCTCGCGGGCGTGGCGTGGTGGGCGGCCTCCCCCGGACACGCCCACTTCTGGGTCGAGGCGGCGGGTCCGCTCTACATCGACGCCGTCATCCTCGGGTGCGGCTTCCTCCTCGCCGTCTTCACCGGGGGCATCCTCATCGGCATGGCCACCGAGGGATTCACACGGCAGATCCGTGAGGAAACCGATACACGGAAGACCACCGGAGACACGTCCGCGCGGCGCGAGGGCCTTGCCCAAGGCGGCAGAATCATCGGCTGGCTCGAACGCGCTCTTATCTTCTTCTTCGTCCTCATCGGCAAGCCCGAGGCCGTTGCCTTCCTTGTCGCCGCCAAGTCCGTCTTCCGCTTCGGCGAACTCACGAAAGACTCCCGCAAAGAAGCCGAATACATCCTCATCGGCACCCTCATGAGCTTCGGCTGGGCCATCCCCGTGGCATGGTTCACGCGCTATCTCCTCAACGGATAGATTCGCCGCCGCCGCCCAGCCGCAGCCTGCCTCGCTGGAGCTTCAGCCTACGGGACCGCGCACGGTCGTGCGGCGTAGCGTCATCCGCGCGCGACGAGCCAGTAGGCGTGGTAGGGGGCGAGCTTGAGGTTGCGGCGGGGGCCGGTGCGCGGGGAGGTGGCGCTGAGGATATCGCGGCAGGTGCCCGGCTCGCGGAAGACCGGGTGCAGCTCGCCCATGGGGACGGACTGCGTCTCCGGCGTAAAATTGTGGATACACACGATCGTCTCGCGGCCCGGCGCGCGCCGCGTGAAAGCGAAAAACTTCGGCCCGAAGTCGAGGACCTCCTGTCCGGCGTCGGGATGGAAGGCGGGGTGGTTCGCCCGGCGGCGCAGCCACTGGGTGTATTTGCTGTGGATCCGGGTCATGCGCGACCCCGGGCGGCTCAGCTCGGCGACGAGATCGTCCAGTTCCCATTTCTTCCGGTTGATGGACCGGTTGTGGCCGGTGGCTTCCATGCCGGCGATGTCATTGGGCGTGCCGAGGAGGCTGTGGATGTAGACGGCGGGCACGCCCTTGAAGGCGAGGGCGACCGCCTGCGAGCAGAGAAAGCGCGCCATCCCCAGCTCGGCGTCCCGCAGGTCGCGCAGGGCGTCGCAATAGGTGATATTGAGTTCGTAGGGGCTCTGAGAGCCATCCGTGTTGGCTTTCATGGACACACGGCCGCCGCGCTCGCGCACGCGCCCGGCGAGCCAGTCGCGTTCCTTGTCGGGCAGGATGCCCTGCAGGGGACGCACGCCGATACCGTCGTGCGAGGCCGTGAAATTGAAGAACGTCTGCCCCGGTCCCAGCGCGGGCAGACCGCGCGCCCAACCGGTGAGCGCTGTCGCGTCGTTGCGCAGGAGGGCGTGGAGCAGCAGGGGCGGAAGCGCGAAATTGTAGACCATGTGCGCCTCGTCGCCTTCGCCGAAATACGAAAGGTTCTCATCGTGCGGGACGTTGGTCTCGGTGAGGACGAGGGTTTCGGGTGCGACGATGTCCACCACGTCGCGGAAGAGCTTCACGACTTCGTGCGTCTCGGGAAGGTGGATACAGCTGGTGCCCACTACTTTCCAGAGGAAGGCCACGGCGTCGAGGCGGAGGGTGCGGCAGCCCTTGGAGATGTAGAGAAAGAGGATGTCGAGGAACTCGAAGAGGACGTCCGGATTCTGCCAGTTGAGATCGACCTGGTCTTCACTGAAGGTCGTCCATACCCACGCCGTGCCATCGCGTGTGGCCGTCTTCGTAAGGAGCGGCCACGGGCGCGGGCGCACGACCGCGCTCAAGTCGAGATTCGGATCCATGGTGTGGAAGTAGAACCGCGAAGGAGCGATGCCCGTGACGAACTCACGGAACCACGTGCTGTGCCGGGAGCAGTGGTTGAGAACGAGGTCGAACATCAGCCCGAAGTCGCCGCCGAGGCGCTCGACATCCGCCCAGTTCCCGTAGGCCGGTTCCACCCTGCGGTAATCGATGACGCTGAATCCGTCGTCCGAAGACCATGGATAAAACGGAAGAAGATGCACCACCTTGACCGCGCCCTTGAGCCGTTCGACGGCGAACTTCCGTAAAGTCTCGAGCGGCGCCTCGCCCTCGCGGCGGATGTTGTCCGCGTAGGTGATGAGCACGGCGTCGTTTTCATCCCACAGACGCGTCACCGGCGGCGGAGCGTCCATCCCCACCCCGTAGCGCCCGAGGAGCATGCGGAAGCGGTCCATGAGCTGCGGCGCGCGGTCGCCGTAGAGCCGGCGGAGGCGCCCTTCGACACGGTCGTACTGGTGTTTCGTGAGGTAGGGAGCCATGGCTATCTTGTTTTCGGCGACCAACCGGTGAGGTTTGTGATGAGCGTGCGCAGGCTGCGCCGCAGGACGCTGTAGCTGTAGTAACGTTTTGCGACACGGAAGTTGTGGTCGCAAACCTCGTCGCGGTAGTCCGGATCGTCGAGGAGGCGCCGTACCATGGAGACGACCTCGGCGGTGACAAAGCCGTCGAGAACCGCAAGTTTGAAACCCTTTGGCTCGATGTCCTCGACAAAGATGGAGTAGCGGTTGATGACGACAGGCTTGCGGAAATAGAAGGCCTCAAGGAGTGCGTTCCCGAAGCCCTCGTAGGTACTCGGATAGGTGACGAGGTCGGCGTGCGGGTAGAGATCCCACAAGGTGTAGAGCTTGCGTCCATGCACGTCGTACTGGCGCACTTCGCTGATACGGTCGCCGATGAAGACGATGTCCACCGCCTCGTCGCGCGCAAGATCTTCGAGCATGCGCTTGTATTCGTAGCCCTCGTCGCCCGCTTCGTGCGAGATGACGAGTTTCGCCCGCCGGTCCTTGAGGCGGCTGACAAGTTTGATGGCGTGCTCGATGCCCTTGCGCGGAACAATGCGCGTGGGCTGAAGAATAAAGAGGTCGTCCTCGGCGAGACCGATCTCCGCGCGCACATCCGATGAATAGGCGTCGGGCGGCGGGGCCTCTTTTTCGAAGTCGAAGACATTCGGAATGAGGAGGCTGCCCACACCCTTGCGCAAACTGAGTTGCTGTTGGGCGGCGGCGTTGATCACGGTGTGGGCAAGGTGCGGCGTGCGCGGCGGAAAGGCGAGGTCCAGATAGTCGGACGCAGCCGTAACGGAATACCGCGTGCGCTCCCAGTAAAAGTCATGGTGGTGGGCGATGGCGGGCATCCCCGTCTCGTTGAGAAACTCGGTGATGGCGATGCCGAGGGGTATGTTCATCGGAATCGTCAGGGCGTTCTCCGGAATGAGGATATCCACCCCAAAGCGGTCGACAAACTCGTAGAGCGTGCCTTTGAGGTATTCCGCCACGTCGCGCACACGCCGCGAGACATGAGGCGTGCGCCGCGTGCGGCCCCACAGGCGCTCATTCAGCCACACAATTTCCGGGTGGCCGAAGTGCGCCTCCGGCACGCACATGCCCACCCCCGGTGCGCGGTCGCTCAAGCCGCTGTACCAATGGCTTGTGTGGCGGTCGTCCCAAAGGACCTCCGCCCACTTCGCACTCTCCAGCGAGACCCCGTCAGTCCCCGCAAATCGCGTCGATATGAATCCAAATGTCTTCGGCATGGTTCAGCGTCGCTAAGCCATGCAAGTTCATGGCCAATCCGACGCCAAACTCAACCTAATTGCGGAAATACGAGCAGGGGGCCCGGGGCGGGGTGGGGGCCCCGGGCCCCCGGGGCGGCGGGGCGCGGGCGCCCCGGAATCCACCGGGGGGGCTCGGCCGGCCCCGGGGCCCGGGGCGCGCCGGCCGCGACCACGGCGACCGACCAATCGCGGGGCC
>JAFIGH010000107.1 GCA_020831525.1 Opitutales bacterium | reverse complement strand
GCCGCCCCCGGTAAACACGGGGCCTACAGCCTCAATGTCGGGGAAGTCAGGCTAGCGCAGGGCGAGCGTGATGATCTGGTGGCGATTCGTCGTGACGAGGTGGTAACCGAGGTATTCGGCCGTGACAGAGGACCGGGTAATCCTGCAGCTCCTTGCGCTGATTCATGTATTGCATGAGCTGCACCAGCTTCGGGTCGGGCCGGGTGGCCATCCTGGCCCCTGGCTTCGAAGCGGTCGCATGCCCATGGGCGTCAAAGGCACAGGGAAATTGCGCTCGCGCGGATCTCCCGCAGGTCCCCACGCGCCATCACCCCAGACGGCGCGCGATATAATCAGCCGGAGACTCGACCTTCAGCACACCATCGGCAGGAAAGTCCCGCACATTGCGGGTGAGCAGATGCGTCGCTTCCCAAGCGATGGCAGCCTGAAGTTGAAAACCATCTTCGATATCCGCCAGTCGGTTCCCCAGGCAGGCATCCACGACAACGGCATCCAAAGCAGCAATTTCGAGAAACTCCCGCAGACGCCCAAAGACTTCGTAGATTTTCGACGCGTCCGTTGCGCGCTGGATGTAAGCGATGTCGGAAAGCGTGATCGCAGTCGTCGCCCCACGGCACCAGTCGGCCCGGACAAACGCGAGGCATTCGACCGCCTCAGGAAACCACGGCGCGCGCTCCTCCAGCACATCAAGAAGAACGTTGGTGTCGAAAAAGAGCCTATCCATGCTTTTCACGAATCCGTGCGGAACGTGCGTCGAAGGGAGCCTGCTGTCGGAACGCACCAAGCAGGTCCGCCATGTTGGAGCGCTTCACGGCTTCACTTCTGTCAAGTTCGCCCGACTCGGTCCGCCACTGTTCAAGGGATGCCGCAAAAAGTGCCGAAACAGTCGTGCGCCGGGCTTTGGCAATCCGCTTGGCATCCTTGATCGTTTTCTCGGGCAAAGACAGGGTGAGCTTGCTCTTCATACGTGCACTTTCACTGAAAACGGACGTGCGTCAAGGAAAACCGGTTTCATTGAAGGACCCCTCGAAAACCGCCTAAACCCAACCAAACTCCTCAAGAAACCGGCACGTGTTTGCCGTCGACCATTGGGGCGAAACAGGCCGTGTCGGTGCCCGCATCGTAGAGCATACCGCCCCAGTTGTTGTGCGAGGCGCTGATGCTTTCGCGCAGGGTAATGAGCCACCAGCCGGATATTGGGAAAACGCTTCACGATAGACCGGGCCACGGCGGGATAGCCCGAGAGATCCAGCTCGCCTGCCTCGACGCGGCTCTCCCCCGCGCAAATGCCGAGGACGTCTTCGGCATCGGCCTCGTTTGCGATGAGCACATCGACAAAGGGCAAAAGGCCGGACATCACTTCAGCCGCGAGTTCGCGGACCGTTCGTCCCCCACCCCACTTCCAGAGGGTTTTGCGGAAGTTGAGGTCGCAGCTCACGGTGAGACCTCGCCGCATGGCCTCTTTCGCCGCCGCGAGAGTGGTGTTGGCCGCCTCTTGCGAGAGCGCCGCGGTTATGCCCATGCCCGTGAAGTGAAACCACCCCGCGTCGGCAAAGGCGCCTGCAAAATCATAGTCCGCAAAGGGCACAAGGTTGGTGCTGGCATGGCCACGGTCGTAAACCACGCGCCCGGGCCGCTGATTCGCATCCGTCTTGACAAAGTAGAGCCCGAAGCGGCCTTCTTTCGTGCGGTGCACGAAGCGCGTATCAACCCCAAAGCCGCGCAGGGTGGCGAGGGCGGGATCGCCCGTGAGCACGTAAAGGAAGGCGTGGTTGCGCAGTTGCCAACCGATCATATAGGACGGATTTTCGCCCGAGTCGTAGGTCTTCGCCAACTCTATGGCCGCGATCATGGAGGCAAACGGCTCCCGCTGCGCGCGTTCACGGAGGGCAGGGATGTCCTCCGGACCGAAGAAAAGGCGCGGGTGCACGGGATTCATGGAATATTCGGGAACCCGCACGCTGTGACGGGGATTGCCTTCCACCGGCAACCAACCCTGCCCCTGCGCAAGGGCGCGCCCGAGGGCGACTCGCCAATCAAAAGCGATTGCGCATACGGCAGCGGCGCAAACGCGAGGAGACCGCCCAAAACGAGGACGGGCAAACAAAGGGAGGAGGGGACTTTCATGGGGATAAACATCAGGGGATTCGAGGAAACGGGAAATTGCCGGTGACGGCAAGGTGCGCCCGCCCGGACTTTACGTAGATAAAAGCCGTCTTCAGTGGCGACCCTCCTTCAGCATCCGAACCCGCGCACCGTCCTTTGCTTTTGTATCAAGGACACAAATACTACCTTCGCCTGGATAGGACTTTTCGAAGGCATGGATACTGAGCGGCAGAAGATACATGTCGGTTCCCTCCACGGAAACCTTTCCCGGAAAGTGCAGATGTCCGGAAAAAACCGCTTCCACACGCCCCCGCAGCGATGCCTCAAAGAGGTCCGGTGCGCCGCTCTGGACATACTTTTTCAAATCGCGGTGGGGCTCTATGGAGAGAATGTAATCCGACATCGACGGCACATTCAAGGGAACATGCGTGATCACGACATTCCGCATCGAGTTATCCGTTTTCCTCCGCAACCAGTCGCGGGTCCCTTCGGGCACACCGCTATTGTGACTATCCACGAGGAGGAGCTGCGCGCCGTCCGCATCCACCGAACGGTTACCGAGGGCCACACCACAATCCTCCCATTTCTTGCGTATTTCCTCCGGTTCGGGGAGCCCCTTCTGCGGCACGCTGTCCTCGCCGCCGGGCGCAAAATCATGGTTCCCGGGAGTTAGTATCCAGGGAGTGTTCAACGACTCCAGACGTTCCAAGGCAAAATCCCGGTTCTCATCGCTGTACCAGTCGACGATGTCGCCCACGGAGACCACCAGATCGGGCGATTCCGCGTCGACCCACGAAATAACCCGCTCGAAAGATGGCCAGGCTTCGGCGAAATGCCGCCGCCGCTCCCGCCGCTCACAATCAGGATCCGCCGGGGAGATGAAATGAAGGTCTCCAAGTAGGACAATTTTCATAGCACCACTCTGGGCTCGATTCAGCAATTGGCAAACTCCGCGTCCTCCCCGGTCATGGAAACGGCTTCGGCAGAGACCGCTTGCCATAGGTCGCGGTTACGGTCCCCACCCCGTCCGCCTCCATCCCCTCCAGCAGAGCCTCGTTGAGGATCGGAATCCCGTTCCAAATCGAGAACTGGATATGCGGGTGCCGCTTCTGGCAGGCGAGGATTCCCGGAAAGATCTGCCGGTGAAAGTGGTAGACCTGATTGAGGACCACCGCCACCCGCCGAACCGCTGAACTGTCGTGCCCCGGCACCACAACTGCCCCTATGCAGGCAGATTCTTCACGGCGGATCAATGACCGGGTTTGCGGAGTTGATGCAGCGTCCCGACGCGCTACGACGTTTATGTGGCTGCCTCTCCTGACCCTGCCTGCGCTGCTCCTCGGGCTCATGCCCATGGCTTCCCGTCACCCATAGCCGCACGCTTGAGCGTGCGGACCCAAACCCGCCCCGCCGGGTCGACGTGTCTCGACCGTTGGCATCAGAGAAGAGGGCCTAGGGGCCGAACCGTCTGCGAAACTCCTCCCCGATGGCAGGCCGCGATCTGCAGTACGGGTGCTGCAGATTGTGGATAGAGGCGCGGCCCTCCGTAATCGTTACATAGCGGGTCGTGATCTCCGGATCCTTGGGACGGTTGTAGCCGACACTACCGGGATTGATCCAGCATGCCTCGTCCCGGAGCCAGAGAATTCCCGGGTTATGCGTGTGTCCGAGCAGAATGGCCCGGTAGCGGATGTCCGGCGCGACCGGTGCCTCCCCCCAGAATTCGTCGTACTCCGCCATTGTCTGGATCAGTTCATACCCGCAGAAGAGATGTTCTAGGAGGTAGGCGACTCCGTCGTGGTTGAAAAAGAGCCGCCGGGGCAGGCTCTTGAGATAACGAATGGCGTCCGCACTCAGTTGGCGTGCGTTCAAATCCGCAAAATCCTTCGGGGGGACCTCCGCATCCCAACCCGCCTCATACCGCGCAATCACCTTTTGGTCATGGTTGCCCTGGACACAAATCACTCCCCGCTCTCGCACCCGGTCAACAACTTCCTGAGGATGGAAGCCAACGTCGACGAGGTCTCCGGTGCAGTAGATCAGGTCACTGTCCTTTTCTGCCTTGAGAACCGCATCAAGAGCACGGATGTTGCTATGAACGTCGGATATGAGGAGGATCTTCATTACGCCCGAGAATTCAGAAAAGGACTGTTGGATCAACCCTCGATCCAAGGGCGGGCATGTGCGGAAACGCCGTGCCCTACGATTACAGGAAACCAAACTGCATCCGAATCCTTCACTAAGCATATCCGGTTTGGAACTACCGCAAAAATCAACGGACGCTCCGCATCGTGCCGGAGAGACCGACAGCAAGCGGAACGGGATCGCAAATACGGTCGCCGAGACGGTCACTCCAGCAAGTGCCCAGCAAATACCATCGGTCGTTGAGGCAGACCGCCTCGCAGGCGTAGGGCCCGCCGGGAAAGTCGCGGTGCAGAACGCGCCCGTCCCCCTCAAGAACATAGGGCCCGGCAAGCTCGGCGGCGGAGAGGCAGAAGGTTGTGTTCGCATTGAGGCCGGACGGCTGCCGGGCAGCGAACTCCGGACTTTGCAAGAGGGAAAACATGGAGACAAGGAGCACCCGCCGCCCGCCGATGCGATAGAGTTTGGGACACTCCAAGTCCGTGCCTAGCGGGGGCAGGCGCAGGGGCGGGAGAAACTCCCATGTTTCCAAATCCCGCGTGCGCATGTGGCCGACAACACCGTCCGTGTCCTGCGGCAACGCGTCATCGGATGCCGTCATCAACTGGTGCAACCAGCCGTCCTCGACAAAGAGAAACGGGTCGCGCCAGCGCGGATTCTTGAAAGACTGGCTCCCCCGCCGCCCGTAGCGACTGCCACGGAGGTCGCACTCCGCCCCTGGGATCTCGCGCCAAGCCATGAGGTCTTCCGATGCGGCGTAGATCACGCGCGGGTTTTCAGAATTGTGGTTGCCGAGAAACCCCATCACATAGCGGCCGCCAAAGCGCGCCACCGAGCCGGTGGAGAGGCACGACCGCCGGGGATCCGCCGCGTCGGAATGAAAGAGATCCCCGTGATCCGTCCAATCGACGAGGTTTTCACTCGTCGCGTGGCCGATGCTCCAGCGCGTGTGCCGCTCAATGGAAGCGGGACAGTTGAGGAAAAAGAGATGGACCCGCCCGTCTTCGACGCAGGTCCAGATATCCCCGAGGTGATGCCCTTCGCGTTCAAACATTGCAGGTATCCAATCTAAACATACGCTGCCTCGTCAATACTGCGCGTGCCGATGCGTGCGCACATGAACTCCGCACCCCTGCATTGCAGCGCCTCCACAACTTATTCGGCCCGCGGACAGATTGCCGGCCGCGTTGTGCGCGCGTCCCGCCAGACTCCAGTGATGAGCATCCGGCAGGGTAATTCAGGCACACCCTGATCACCGCGTTCCACCAATCGCGTCACCCAGTCCACCGCCGCCGCACCGATGGCCGCGTTGTTGTGGTCCATCCCCGGACCCGTTTCGTTCTCGTCCAGGGCATAGGAGGCCCGCTCGAGGTCTCCCAGACCCGCCCCTCTCAGCCAATCGCCCGTCTCTTGCGCGCGCGTCACAACGGTATCGAGCCGGTTGCGGTGGACCCAATTCAAAAAGACCGCTTTGCACGGAACCTCATAGCCGAATAACGGGATTCGCCGCGCCTTGCGCCAAGCCTGAAAGGATGAAGCGGCCCGCCCCAACACCCTTCGGTTGTCCTCCTCCCACAGATAGACACCGATGCGCTTGCGCCCGCGTGCCAAGAGCGTTTCCAGCAAATGCGTCATTGTTTGAAAGTGATTGTTCGAGACCACGTGCAGAGCCGGTTCCGCGAGAGTGTAACCGATGGCCACCGCGCTCAGGTGCTCCCAAGGGAGGTGCAAGGCTCCCCCCGGTCTCGCCTGTGGAGCCAACACCACCCCCCTGATGCCCCGCGCTTGCAGCACTTCGGCAAACCGCGCCTCCGTCAGTCCACCCGGTCCAAGCCAAAACTCCGTCACCCCGTAACCGAGCGCTTCTGCCCGTGCCCGTCCCCCGCGCAAACACTCGCCGTAAGCGGCGAACCGCCCCATATCCGCCTCCTGCCCATGGTTGTAGACCCAGGCAATGGCAGACCCGTGGTGATCCCGCCGCCCGGCCCGTTGCGCCTCCCGCCAGCGCGCCAGCGCCCCCAGCATCGGGTCCGGCCGGTAGCCCAACTCCGCTGCTGTCGCCCGCACCCGCGCCTTCGTTGCCGCCGCCACCGCCGGGTGGGTTACTCAAAGCCTTAGAGACCGTCGTCACCTCCAGCCCCAGGGCCTCGGCCACATCCCGCTGCGTAACCCGCTTCGGCATTTCTTCGCGCATTCTTTCCCATGTGTGAAACAGTGGTGGGTTGCAACCGCTAATTGCGCCTCCATCCTAATGATCATGACCCGTTCAGCATCGAAAATCGCCCTCATTACCGGTGCCTCGGAAGGCCTTGGCCGCGAGATCGCCCTCGCCTTTGTGGCCGAGGGGGCGGTCGTCGCCCTCGCCGCCCGTTCTGCCGGGAAACTCGAAGCCTTCGCCGCCGAACTGACCGCTGCCAGTCACCGTGCCCTTCCCGTCGTCTGTGATGTTGGCGAGAGCGCACAGGTGAAGGCGGCCGTTGAAGCGACGGTGAAAGCCTATGGCCGCATCGATGTGCTCATCAACAATGCCGCCGCCAAGGGCGCGATGAAAGCCATGACCCGCCAGCTCGCCGGCCAATACGGCAAGAGCGGAGTGCGCTTCAACTGCATTTGTCCCGGCGCAATGGACACCCCCATGAACGAGGAACGCCGCAAGCGCGAGGGCGACGCCCTCTACGAGTCGAATAAGCGCATGCACGCCGTCGCCCGCATGGGCCGCGCCGACGAGGTCAACGGCGCCGCCATCTTCCTCGCCTCCGACGAGTCCTCCTTCGGCACCGCCCTGAGCGATCAGCTCGGTGCCCTCCATCTCGTTTACGCCATCCTCGCCGCCCCTCTACCACCGCGAAAAGAGCGGCGAAGGCCAGCGCATCGAGGTCAATCTCCTGCAAAGCGTGCTCGCCTTCGAGATGCAGGACTTCTTCACCGTGCACAACCTCGGACGCGGCTTCGAGCGCCCCGAATCAGGCATCGCCCACCCCGGCAATGGTGCCCCCTTCGGCATCTACGCCTCCGCCGACGGCTGGATCAGCATCGTCATGTGCCCTTGGTCAAAGATCGTCCAAGGCCTCGGCGACCCCGCTCTCGAAGCCTACAACAACCCGCAAATCCTCTTCGACCAACGCGACCAAATCTATGAAGTCCTCCAGCAATACTTCCACCAAAAGACCACCGCCGAGTGGCTCGACATTCTCCTTGCCCTCGACATCTGGTGCGCCCCGGCCCTCGAACTCAAGGACGTCGCCAACGACCCCCAGGTCCGCCACCTCGAAGCCTTCACCGAAATCGACCACCCGAAGGCCGGGCGCGTCCGCGTGACCAACATCCCCTTCCGCATGAGCGGCACCCCCGGCTCCATCCGCCGTCCCGCGCCCCTCGTCGGCCAACATGGCCGCGTAATCCTCCGCGAACTGGGCTACAACGAAAACCGCATCACCGAACTCGAATCGCGCGGCCTCCTCACCGTCGAAGAAATCCCCACCCAATAAATCCCCCCTCCCCCCATGCTCCTCACCCGCGACCACGCCTCCGTCTTCTGCGGCGGCATCCTCCACCCCCAGCGCCTCAACCATCCCGAGAGCCTCTGCGTCGACCCGCGCGACGGCTCCCTCTGGTGCGGCGGCGAGGGCGGCGAGCTTTACCACATCTCTCCTGACGCCAGCACCATCCGCACCGTCATGAGCACGGCGGTTTTCTCCTCGGCATAGCCATGGACCGCCGCCACCGCCTCTACCTCTGCGACCTCCACCACCAAGACGTTTTCATCGTTGCCGAGACCGGCGAGCGCCTCGGCTCCCTTCGCGCCGACGGCTCCGCCCTTTACCTCGTCGAAAGCCACCTCCCCGGCGTCTCCCGCATCCCCATCCTCCCCGACGGCTCCGCCGGACCCAAAGAAGCCTTCCTCGACCTCCCCGGCGACGAACCTGACGGCCTTGCCTTCGATGCCGCCGGCCACCTCTGGATCTCCATCTCCAACCCCACCCGCATCTACCGCCTCCTCCTTCCCAATCACCCGTCTCGACCTCGCCACCTTCCCCGCATGACGTATCAACACTTCCACTACTCCGTGCCCGACGGCATCGCCACGATCACCTTCAACCGCCCCGATCAGCTCAACGCCATGAACCGTCGGCTTATGGAAGAACTCATCCACGCCATCACCCGCCTCGACGCCGACCCCGAAGCCCGCGTCGGCCTCCGCACCTTGTTTTCCGCCTCCGTTACAACAAACTAACGAATCTTTCGCACTCGTTCAAAACCTTCACTGTGATCTCCCCGTATGCTCCTTTCCACATTTGACCTCGACTGGTATGGCCGCTGGCCCATCCACCACACCGCCCTCGAAGAATGGTCCCGCCCAGGGCTGACGAACGGCCTCGGCTCCCTCCAAGCCGCCGGTGACCCTACCTCCATCCGGCACCTCCTTTTTCCGCCCGTCTCCGGCGGCGAAGAGTCCACGGCCTACCTTACCCTCAACGGCACCTTCCTCGCCGCCACCAGCCTCTCCACTGCCGTCACGTGGCGGCCCTGGACGATCGCACGCGAAGCCACCCGCGACGGGTGGCACATCCACAGCACCCTCACGATGCCCCCGGACCATCACGCCGCCCTCCAGCGTATTTCCATAACCAATACAAACAAAGAGCCCCTACCCCTTTCGCTCGCCCTCCGCCTCTCCGGTCGCTGCGTCAACCGGGGCCTCGAAAAATGGTATTGGGGCGTGCCTGGCGTCGCCACCACCCTCGCCGGTCTCCTCGAAAGCACCGGCCTCGATCCCGTCATCGAGCGCCTCCCCGATGGCCTCCTGACGCAGGAACGGCCACCCGCGCCACCCGCCACCGACCCCCATGCGGGCCGCGCCTTTAACGCCCAACTCCTCTCCCCGGCACCGCAAACCTGGTCCCGTAATGGCGATGCCTCCTGGTCTTTCGAGTCCATCGCACCCGGCGAAAGCGTCACACTTCACCTCGTCGTCGCCCTCGGCGAAACCCGCGAGGCCGCCCTCGCTCCCGCCCGCGCTCTCCTTACCGAGCCCACATCCGCCTTCATCGCCGCCGAACATTGCTGGCGCACCCTCTGGGCCTCGGCCTTCGCCCCGGAGGGCCCCCTCTCCGGTCGCCTCCCTGATCTCGACGTCCCCGGAGACCTTGCGCCCGTTGCCGTAAGTTCCATCCTCAGCCTCCTCCAGGCGCGTCGCACGCACCGCGCCGTCGGGAGCAAAGCGCACTACAACATTTCCACCCCGCGCCGCGTCGAAGCTTGCTTCTACCCCAATGACTGGGGCATGGCGGCCCGCGCCCTTGCCCAGGCTGACCCCGAGCCAACCTGGCGGCAGCTCGCCATGGCCCTCCGCGCTGACGTGCGCCAATTTAATCAAATCAACTTCCTCACCGGTCTTGGTGGCGATGCCGTTGGTAGTGGCTGGCCCTATACAATCGATATCTACAACCTCTTTTACGCCTCTTGGCAACTTTGGCAAAGCGACGCCAACGCCGATCACGCCATCCTCACCACCCGTACCTTTGAAACCCCGGCGGGCGAACGCACCCTGCTCGGAGTGCTCGAAGACCTCGCCTTCGACTGGCGCTCACGCCGCATCGATGCACTCGGCCTCGCCGACTACGGCTCCAAGCACGAGCTGCTCGAATGCGTCAGCACCTATGAGCACGTTGTCGCAGCCCTCAACGCCGCCGCTGTCTGGATGCTGCGCCGCCTCGCCGAAGCCTACCGGGCCCTCGACCGCACGGCCGACGCCACCGCTGCCGACCGCGAGGCCGACGCCCTCCGCGACGCCCTTCTCCGGCACCTCTACGTCGATGGCTGCGGCTGGTTCCGCTGCCTCCAACCCGATGGGCGCTCCCGCGAGGTCCGCCACTGCTGGGACACCGGCATGGTCCTTATGTGCATCGGCCCCGAACTCCCCGGCGAGGTCCAGGCTGAAATCGTGCACTTTATCCAGACCGAGCTGCAAACCCCCGGCTGGATCCGTGCGCTCTCGCCCCACGATGGCGATGCCGCCGTCAGCGGTCTGCGCGCCGACCACCAATTCAACGGGGCCTTCGGTTCGTGGCCCGCGGAGGTTGCCCTCGGCCTCGTCCGCATTGGCCGAGGCGATCTTGTCCGCGACTGGTTCACCGGCATCGCCCGCACCGCCCGCCAAGGCCCCTTCGGCCAAGCCCACTACGACGAAGGGGTGTATCCGTCGACGCACGACGGCGCCACCAAGGTGACCGACGAGACTCCCCAGTGCTGCCACTGGTCCAACATATCCGGCGGCCTCTTCTTCACCGTTCTCGAAGAGCTGTTCCCGCCGACGGGCGCCTGATTCGAAAGAAGGCCATTCCCATCTTCCCTGATGGATAGGGGCCTCAAGGGACTCTCACACGGAGCCGAAGGAAGCGTTTTTGGATCTCGGACACAGGTTTGGGGTCGATGAATGTAACTTCGGTGCCGATTTGGCCGGGGTTCGTGGCAATGACCTGCCATTCGAAGAGATCTTCGGAAGCGAGGATTTCATAAGTTAGGTCCGGGGCGGCGCGGAAGTAGGTGAAGGTAATGTGCAATCGGGAATCGATGAAAGTGGTGTCGAGTGCGGGCAATGTGGCTGTGCCGGCGGTGAACGGGTCTCCGTCGAGGGCGTATTCGAGGAGGTTGGAGATGCCGTCCTCGTCGGGGTCGGCATCGAAGGCGGCGTCGCCGATGGGTGAGGTGGTCTTGAACTGGTCCTGCCACCATTGCTGACGGGCGGTGAGCACGGGAGGGGTCGTGCTGACGGCGCCCACCCATTCGCTCACGCCCACACTGTTGACGGCGCGGATGCGGTAGTAATAGTCGATGTTGTCGGCTGTATCGAAGTCGACGTAGCTGTCCACGTTTGGGTTCGTTTCGTGGAGAGAGTGCCAGGTGACGCCGTCGGTGGCGCGCTGGATTTCGTGGTATTCCTCGTCCACGGCGATGTCGTCCCAGGTGAGGTCGATCCGGCTGGGGCCGGTGCGCCGGGCGGTGAAGTTTTCCGGGGCAAAGGGCACGGCGGGCGGGCCCTCGAGGTTGAGAAGGATGGGACCGGTCGAGGAGACGTTGAATCCGGCACCTTGTATCGAAATGTGGTAAGTGGTGCCGGCGATAGCATCGAAGGTAAGGCGCTGGGCGCACGAGCGTTCGCGATGGGGGCCTTCGCCGTTGATGTAATCCCCGGCGCTGATGCTTTGCACGACCGGGTTAAGGGCTCCAAGGGAACTGCCGGTGTAGACGCCCATGACATGCCAGAGCTGACTGCCGAGGGTATCGAGGGTAACGAGGCCGGAAACGGGAGCGGTCCAGCGCCACCAGACGGAGCGAACGTTGACGTCGGTCACGGGGGGCGGGTTAAAGTAGCCCTGCATCTTTCCTTCGCCCGGCTCACGCGTGGTGAGGATGTTGTGTCCGGTGGCGGTCCAGCGGGAGCCTCGCATGACGGTGGCATCGGCAAAGTCGTCGTTGGGCGCGGGGCGGGTAAGGATTAGGGAGAGGTTGCCGGCATGAACGGAATCGACCCCGAAGTAATAGGTCGTGCCGGCAACAGCGTTGAAGGCGGCGGCGCTCCAGGTGTATTGGCCGGTATCGGGACCGGCCCCGTTTTGATTGGAAGCGACGATCGTGAGGGCGTTGACGGCGGTGCCGGTGTAGACGCCGAGGCCAGTCTGGCGGGCATTGTAGTCGTCAAAGATGTTCCCGGCGGTGGAGACGATGAAGCGGCCGGACTCGGGGGCGGTCCACTTCCACCACAGGCTGCGGCCGCCGCTGATGCCGCCGTGGATGGGCTCGCCGCTTTGCTTGGTGGCCCCGAGGTTGGTGACGATTGTGTGGTATGCCGTGCCGGTGATTTCGGTGGCGTTGGCAAACTCGTTGTTGGCGGGCGGGACCACGGGGGCGAAGTTGAAGTGAATTTCGCCGAGGTGGGTGTTTTGCTCGCGCTGTTCGGCGGTGCTGCCGAAGGCGTTTGCGTTGACCATGATGTGGTAGGTGGTGCCGCCGACCGCATTGAATTCGAGGCGGCTGTTGCGCTGGAAGGACCAGGGACTGCCGGAGTAGCCGGAGATGTTGCCGTTTGTGGCCACAGTGGAGAGAGCGTTGACGCTGTTGCCGGTGTAAACTCCGAGGGCGGTGTTGAGGCCGAGGATGGTGGGGTTGCCGAACTGGGCGCTGATGGGGGCGTCTTCGTAGAGGGCGAGGCGGCTGCCGATGGTATCCACCTGGTAACGACCGGAGGCGGGAGCGGTCCATGTCCACCAGAGCGAGCGGTGGCCGACGGAGACCGTGCCGAAGCCGCCGGTCGGTTCGCCGGTTTCGCGGAGGGAACCCCAGTTGTAGGTGACTTCGCTGAGGCCTCCGGGGGGAATGACGGTGGCGTTGGCGAAGGTGATATTGGCGGGGACTTTCTGGAAGTTGAAGACGACGCGGCCGAGGGCCCCCTGGTAGTTGTCGGAGACGATGTAGTAGACCTCGCCTTCCTGGGCCATCCAGGAGACATCCGGGAAATTCTGGTTGGCAAACTCGACATTGCTGGCGACCTGGGTGAGAGCGCCGAGGGCGGGGTTGGCCGGATTGTTGGCGCGGTAAATGGTGGTGCCGACGGAGCCCTCGGAGAGGGTCGTGGCGACGGAGTATTTGCCGGCCCCGCCGACGGGAACGGCGAACTTCCACCAGAGCGTGCGGTAGGCGTTGTAGCCGCTGTGCTGGCCTTCGCCGAACTCGGGGGAGGCCCCGTAGTTCTGCGTGCGAAAGTTGAAGACATTGGAACCGTCCAGCTCGATGGCGTTGGCGAAGGTATCGTTTTCAGGGGCGTGTTCGGCGATGGGGCGGAGGTCGAGGCGGTAGGGACCGGTGCCGCCGACAATACCGTCGGGGGTGAGGCCGGTGACCTGAATGTGGTAGGTTGTGCCGGCGGTGGCCTGGAAACGGACAAAGGCATCCCGGCCGATGCCGTTCATCTGGTCCGTTTTTATTTGGGTAAGGGCATTGACGGCTGAACCTGTAAAGACATTGAGGACGACAATCCACCGGTCGGGCTTGTTGAGGCGTTCGCCGTAGATGCCGTATTCGCCGAAAGCGGGCGCAGTCCATCTGTGCCAGACACTGGGGCCGCCGTTGCCGGTTTCGCCGGTTTCGCGCGTGGCCCCGACATTGGAGCCGGTAGCGGTGGCGCGGATACCTTGCAGCTCGGCGGCATCGGCAAAGTTGTCGTTAGGCGGAATGGGCACCATGCGCAGGCGCAGGGGGGCGTTGAGGAGCGAGAAATCCCAGGCATCGACAGCGATGCGGTAGGTCGTGCCCTGGGTGGCCTCGAAGGTGAGCTGGGCGAAGCGGTTGCCGGCACCGTCGCGGGCGACGAGGGCGAGGTTGTTGAGGGCGCTGCCAGTGTAGACAGCGATGATGCCACGGAAGAACGAGCCGGATAGATCGAGGCTGGTGCGGCCGTTCTCAGGTGCGGTCCACGTATACCAGACCGTTTCCCCAACACCGCTGCCGGGCCAGTGGATGGGCTCGCCATCCTCACGGGAGGCGAAGGCGGTGGTGACCCCGCGGGTTACGTCGGTGCCACTGAGAATGGCGGCGTTTTCGAGGTTGTCGTTCGTGGGGGGCAGCGCAAGGGTCGCGGAGACGTTGCCAAAGGTCCCGTCTTTGCCATCCACGGCAAAGTAGTAGGTCGTGCCGGCAATGGCCTGAAACTCGACGCGACTGAACTTGAGCAATGTACCGGCGGCGTTGTCGTTCGCACCGACAGGGACAAGGGTACCGAAGGCGGGTTCGGCGGCGGACCCGCTGTAGACGGCGGCGATGGTGTCGAAATCGCTCCCGCGGGTCGTGAAAGCAACGCGACCGGTGAAGTTCGCAGTCCATTTGTACCAGACGGATGTGGCGGCGGGCTGGCCCGCATGGGCGGGTTCGCCGGGCTCGGCGAGCGCGTTGCGGTTTGTCCCAAGGCGGGCGGAGTTGAGGCGGAGCGCGATAGCATTTTCGAGCATGCTATTGGCCGGTGGACCGGTCACGTCGAGCATGACAAGTCCTTCGGCCCCACCCTCGCCGGCGACAGCGATGTGGTAGGTGACGTCGGCTGTGGCGGTGAAGGAAAGGGAATCGGCCCCGGAGGCAAGGGGTGTGAGGTCGTCAATGGAGGAGCCGGTATAAACGCCGAAGACAACGGGAATGGTGTTGTATTCCATCCTTGTGGTCCGGTCGGTCATGGGATGAAAAATGGACTCTCCATCGAGGGCAGTGACGCTCGTCAATCCGCTCGCACCAGGGGTGAAGCGATACCAGAGGGTGTTGGGCGCAGCTTCACCTTCGAGAGCGGGCTCGCCGGGTTCGGCGGTGGCGGAGCGAAGGTTGACGCGCACGATAACGCGGTCGCCGTAGAGGGTGCGGGCATCGGCGAAATCGTCGTTCACGGGTCGGTTTGTCGTCGTGGTGAGTGCGCCGGCAAGGTTGAGACGGCCGCCGGTGCCAACGATGCCTTCGGCAAGGGAAGGAATCTGGTCAACGCCCCGGTAGAGGCGGTGGATGAGCTGGTCCCAGGTATCGGCGGGAAACTCGGCGCGCAGGAGGGCGAGCGCACCGGCGACATGGGGAGCGGCCATGGAGGTGCCGCTGAGGGTGCGGTAATGGCTGTTGTTTTCGTGACCGGTGGAAAGGATGTCGGAGCCGGGCGCGGCGAGATCGACCGAGCCCTGGCCGTAGCTTGAAAACGAGGAGAGGGCGTCGGTGTGGGTCGTCGAGGCGACGGCGACAATGTTGTCCACCGGCAGCGAGGCCGGGTACACGGGCACGTTGTCGTTGTTGGTCGAGGCGTTGCCGGCCGCCGCCACAAAGACAACACCGGCATCGCGGGCGGCCTCGACGGCATCGAGGAGCGCTTGGGAAAAACCCCCGCCGCCCCATGAGTTGTTGAGGATGTGGGCGCCGTTTTCGACCCCGTAGTCGATGCAGAGGATGGCATCGGAGACGGCCCCGCCGCCGTTCGCGGAGAGGAATTTGAGGCCCATCAAGCGGACATTCCATGCGACGCCGGTGACGCCGACGCCGTTGTTGCCGACCGCACCGACGGTTCCGGCGACATGGGTACCGTGGCCCTGATCGTCGCTCGGATCGCCGGTGAGCGCGATGGAATTGATTCCATGGAGGTCATCGATGTAGCCGTTGCCGTCGGTGTCGGTGCCGTCGGCGGTTTCATTGGGATTGACCCAGAGGTTGGCGGCGAGGTCTTCGTGGGTGAGGCGGATACCGGTATCGATAATGCCGACAATGACGGTGGAAGCATCGTTGCGGAGGGCCCAGCCTTCGGGGGCGTCGATGTCGGCGTCAGCCGTGCCTCCGTTTTGGCCAGTGTTGTGCAGGCCCCAGAGGGAACCGTCGAGGTAACGGGGATCATTGGGTTCGGCGGCGAGGCGGACAATGTGGTCCGGCTCGGCGAAGTAAAAGGCCGGCTCAACGGAAAACAGGGCGACGAGTTCGGGAAGGGCGTCGAGGTCTTCGGAATCAATCGTAACGCGGTGGAGACCGCGGCGGTCGAGGGCGTGCCCAAGGGAGGCGTTGAGCGGGGCAAGAACAGCTTCGGCGGCGGCGGGATCTGCGATGCGCGCGAGGAGGTGGTCGGCGACGGTTTCGGTGCGGTGGAGAAGCGTCTCGGCACCGTTCGCGGCGTCGCGGGAGAGGATATCCTCTATGCGGATGCGGTAAGGCAAGTCGGCGGCTTGAACAAGGGTGACGCGGCGGAAGGTGCCGTCGGGGAACAAACGGGTTTGGGCGGCGCGGAGGAAGCGGGCTTCGGGCCAGCGGTCGAGGGGAATGGTGCCGGGGTCCGGGACCGGCTCGGAAAGGCGTGCGTCGGCGAGGGCAGCGAGTTCGGCGGGACGGGTGCCGGAAGTGCCCCGTTCCGGGCCGGGCTCGGGCGGGACCGGCGCCGGACGGGCGCCGGGTTCATCCACGGCGGTCTGTACGGTCGTTCCGGAGGCAGCAACGGACGGCGGGTTTTCGGCGCTGAAGCGAAAACAGATGAAGAGCGCGAGGACGCAAGCGCCGATGGCAATAAAATAGGCGTACCGACGGAAAGTGGAAATCATCGAAGGATGTGCGGTTTAGCTGATTTGATCGATGAGAGCGAGTTAAAGCAGATTGTGCGGGAGATTCGAAGCGTCGCTTAGTTTACTGTAACCCCTTACAACCCCCCAATCAGCCTCGCGCCGCCGCTCGCAGGCAAATGGATTCTAAACCGCGTGACAGTCGTACCCAACCGAAACTCCGAGACCCACCGTGGCATTCCGGCCACGGGATGGGTCTCATTTTTCCCTGCACCTTGATTGGAGTGCCGGGCTTCGACGAACTCAGTCGAGTCGCTTCAGCCCGCCCGGGCGCTCACAAAAGGAAATCCGTCTCCAGACCGTTTAAACGCTGAACCCAACCGCCCCCCGACCTACTTGCCCCTGTGATCCGACCGGATTATTGCGGCGGTTCAATCCGGGCCCCCGGCGGCGCGGGAACAGGCCCGTGTAGGAGGGGGTCTTCTGTCTCGCGCATCCAGGCGTCGAGGCGCGTGCGGCAGGTCTGGAGGGTTTCCGCACAGGCGGGGTCGTTGGCAAGATTGTGTCTCTCGTCGGGATCGGCGGCGAGGTCGTAGAGTTCCTCGGGCGGCACGGGATAGGGAAGCATCCCCTTTACCTGCATCCATGTCTTTGTAGGCCCCGGGTCGATATTCGCCATGGCCGGGTGGTAGGCGGTCTCAAAGTTTCGAATGTAGTTGAAATCCGGTGTACGCATCGAGCGTTTCGGTTCGTAACCTGCATGGTAGGTGACCTCGGCAAAGATCTCGCGCCGATGTTCATCCGTCTCGCCCTCGAGGACGGGCCGCAGCGACTTCCCCTGATTCCATGCGGGGATTGGAATTCGACCGTAGTCGCACAGGGTTGAAAATACATCAATGTGCGAGACGAGTGCGGCGGTCGCCCGAGGCGGAGCGGCCTGCCGAGCAGGCGGCTTCATGAGAAGCGCCACCCCGGTGCCTGCTGCCGAAAGAGTGCATTTCATGTGGGGAAAGGCGATCCCGTGGTCGGTCGTGAAGAAGACAAACGTATCTTCGGCCATACCCGAATCGACGAGTTCCTGCCAGACGCGGCCGAAGGCATCGTCCATCCGGGCGACCGCCGTCATATACGCGGCCATGTCAGCCCGCACGGCGGGTGCGTCCGGCAAGGGAGACGGCACCGCGGCGTCGCCAAGGTAGCCCGGATCGGCCGCGGGAAAATCGCGGTGCGGGTAATGGAAGCCGCAGGAAAGAAAGAGCGGCCGAGTGTCCGCGCGCTCGCGAAGGAATTGAACAACAGACTCCGCGACACGCAGATCGTTCTCCGGATCGAGGGTATCCCATCGACCGGCATGCGGAATTTTGGTGGAATAGCGCACCGATTCCGGGCGGCGCAAATCCCATTCGTGTTGAACGCCGGCAAGGGCCGTTTCGTATCCGTATTGTTGCAGGTAGACGGCAAGATGCTGCGATTCATCACGCAGGCCGAAACCACGATGGGTGAGACCCAGCATGCCCGTCTCGTGCGCGGACTGTCCCGTGAGGAGGGCGGCCCGGCTGGGCGAGCAGGTGGGGGCCGCGCAGTGCGCATCGAGAAACGTGACCGCCTGCCGCGCGAACCCGCCGAGGTGCGGGGTGGGCATGCGTGCATCGTAAGGCTGAACGAAGCGCCCGGCGTCGTGGCAGTGCAGGTAGATGATGTTCATATCAGCGAAAAAAGCAGGAAGTGGTATTTTCTGTTCATCTGTGTGTGGAGTTTTCTCAAGGGTGTATGGGAAGCGAGGCTTTTGCCACGTTGCATTCGACGATTTCCCCTTCGGCCTGTCCTTTCAAGGACCCAGCCGGGTTTATGCTAAAGCGGAAGCGGGGATCGCCTTTGCGCAGACGCATCCGCATCTTGTTCGGCGCGGAAGAATCCTGCGCCTCCGCGCCCTTCCATGAAACTTCACTGTCTATGCGGTTTGGCAGGCGGCGGGAACGAGG
>JAFIGH010000106.1 GCA_020831525.1 Opitutales bacterium | reverse complement strand
CGGTCGCCCGCTCGCGGGCGAGGTACCGTGCTATCGAAGACCCGCGTGAGTAATTTCTGCGGCGGGCGCGCCTGCCCGCGCAGGCCAAATAGCCCATACACCCATCGAAGCGGCGACCTCCGCACTCGCGTGAATCGCGGGATTGCACCGCGCACAAAATCGCCGATCCTTTCCGGAGATGGCCCCGCCGAAACCAACCGTCACGATCACCTACTGCCCGGGCTGCCGATGGCTCCCGCGCTCCGCGTGGATGGCGCAGGAACTCCTCGGCACCTTCGACCGCGACCTCGCGGGCGTCACGCTTCGTCCCTCCGCCGAGGCGGGCGTCTTCACCATCGAGGTGGGCGGCGAGACCGTCTGGGACCGCCGCCGCGACGGCGGATTCCCCGAGATAAAGATCCTCAAGCAACGCGTGCGCGATCGCCTCGACCCCGGTCGCGACCTCGGCCACATCGACCGCTCCGGCGGGTCGGCACCGGCCGGGACCTGAAGAGACCTGAAGACGCCGGCAATCAAACCTCAGGATCCGTCAAGTCGTCCTCGCCGAACTCTGGGCAGCAGGATCCGCGCGTCACGTAGCATTCATCGCAGACCGGCACGCCGCCGAAAACGTGCTCCGTCGCGCAGCCGCAGCGTACACAGGCCTGCAATTCCGATTTGCCCTCCTGTCCCGGCTCCGCTTTCATCTCGCCCACACCCTATTCCGCCGACTACCGCCGCGCAAGCGCCTGACCGCGCTTGACCCCGGCCGCCGAACGGCGTGAATCTTTCCCTTTTTCCGCGAAACCGCGAAACACCCGAAGAACATGCTCGAGACCCTCACCGATCGCCTTGGCACCGCCCTCCGCAACCTGCGCGGCATGGGCAAGATCACCGAGGACAACATCAACGAGACCCTTCAGGAGGTGCGCAAAGCCCTCCTCGCCGCCGACGTGCAGTTCCGCGTCGCACGCGACTTCATCGCGCGGGTGAAGGAAAAGGCGCTCGGGCAGGAAGTCGTCAAGTCGGTCACCCCCGGCCAGCAGATCGTCAAGATCATCAACGACGAACTCGTCGAACTCCTCGGCGAAGGCTCGACCGCCTTCAGCGAAAAGAAGCCGTTGCGCGTCCTCATGCTTGGCCTACAGGGCTCGGGCAAGACGACCTTCACCGCCAAGCTCGCCCGCCACCTCGCGAAAAAGGGCTACACCCCCGCCCTCATCGCCTGCGACGTGCAGCGCCCCGCCGCCATCGACCAGCTCGAAACCCTCGCGGGCCAGACCGGTGCCCTCTTTTACGCCGAGCGCGACAGCAAAGACGTCGTCGGTATCGGCAAACGCGGCTGGGAGTGGGCCAAGGCGCAAAACGCCGACGCCATCCTCTTCGACACCGCCGGCCGTCTCCAGATCGACGCCGACCTCGTCGACGAGGTCAAACAGCTGAGCGAAGCCGTCCTCCCCGACGAATCGCTCCTCGTCGCCGACGCCGCCCTCGGCCAGGAAGCCGTCAACGTCGCCAAGACCTTCCACGAGGCCGTGCCCCTCAGCGGGATCGTCCTCACCAAGATCGACGGCGACACCCGCGGCGGCGCCGCCCTCTCCATGAAGGCCGTCACCGGAGTGCCGATCAAATTCCTCGGCACCGGCGAAAAAGTCGAAGACCTCGAAGTCTTCCACCCCGACCGCCTCGCCGGGCGCATCCTCGGCATGGGCGACGTCGTCTCCCTCGTCGAAAAGGCGCAGGAAACCGTCGACCAGGATGACGCCGAGCGCATGGCCGAAAAAATGCGCCGCGCCGACTTCAACTTCGAAGACTTCCTCGCGCAGATGCAGACCATGAAGCGCATGGGCCCCATTGGCAACATCATGAAAATGATCCCCGGCATGAACAACATGAACGTCGGCGAAAAAGAGGAGAAACGCCTCAAGCACACCGAAGCCCTCATCCAGTCCATGACCACCCAGGAGCGCCGCAACCCCGTCATACTCAACGGCAGCCGCCGCGCCCGCATCGCCCGCGGCGCCGGCCTCGGCATCAAGGATCTCAATGCCCTCATCAAGCAGTTCCAGCAGATGAAGAAAATGATGCGCATGATGAAGGGGGGCAAAGGCCGCAAACTCATGAAGCAGATGCAGAAAAAAGGCGGCATGCCCGAAGTTCCCGCGGGAGGCGGCTTCAACCTCCCCGGCGGCCTCGGCAATTGAGCCTCCCGCGCGCAAGGGCGGACGGAAGCGCAGATTGCAGACGGCTTTGCAGACGCATAACTGAGAGCGCCGGACGCGAACGCAGAAGGGCCGGACTTCGAGGAACAAGCCCGCCGGACCGCGCCATTTTCAAGGAGCATTTGCACGGTCCACAGGAACAGTGGACGAAGCGGAGGCGCTGGCCGACATACACATGGCAATCGGATTTGTCTTTCCCGCCCCCGCCAAAAAATCCAAAAAATCCCCTTGACCCGACACCGCCCGTCTCCACTTTGGAGATTTTCCAAACATTGGAAATCACACTACATTGCAGGGTGGAGCAGCCCGGTAGCTCGTCAGGCTCATAACCTGAAGGTCGGGGGTTCAAATCCCTCCCCTGCACCCACTTTTGGCCCTCTAAGTCGTTGATTTGGAGGGTCTTTTGTTTTCGGCAAAAACAACGGTAGCGGGGCGTTTTCAACATGTAGTCGCGCCGGGTGAACTGATTGTGCGCGGGGGCGGCGAAATCGCGGATGCCTTCGTCGTCGCCTTTTTCAAGGACAGGGGCAAAGTGCCCGGCGGCGCCGCTTTCATCGAATCCCAACCTGCGGCGCGGTCGGCAATCACAGGGAGCTTCAGCCCAATGGCACTAGGTGTAGCCGCCATTGCAAGGGGCGCAATGAACCGACCGCGCGTTCAAACATGTAGATCCGTCCGTCCTTTTCCGCGCCGCCGGGGTTGAACACCGTTGCCATCCGCCAAGGCAGACCCCCGGGCGTCACAATCAGATTCAACGAATGACGCTGGAAACAAGGCTTCATTTTCATGAATTCGTTTTGGCGTAGGCGGGCAGACGTTCAGAGCCGCCTGAGGGTGACAATGGTGATGTCGTCGAAGGGTTCGCGGTTGCCGGAGAACGCGCGCACGCGGTCGAGGATGCATGTGTTCAGCTCGGTGGCGGAGCGTCCGGCGAGGGAACGGAGGGTATCGGCGAGGCGGGCGCTGGAGAACTCGGTGCCTTCCTCGTTGGTGGCCTCGGTGACGCCGTCGGTATAGAGGAGAAAGACGTCGCCCGGGCCGAACGGCACGCGGCGGTCGCGCACGGCGGGGCCGAAAATTTCGTCGGGCACGATGCCAAGGGCCATGCCGTCGGCCGCCAGCGGCTCGGCGCGGTGCATGCCGTTGGCCGGATCTTTGCAAAGCAGGAGGGGCGGCTCATGGCCCGCCCGCGCAAAGACGATTTCCCCGCTGCCGAAGTCGACGACGGCGTAGACGAGGGTGACAAACATATCCTCGCGCATCTCCTCATTGAGGACATCGTTGAGCCGCCTGAGAACTTCGGCGGGTGACTCGTGGCTACGCGCGAAGTGGCGCAGGTTGCTTTGCGTGATGGCCATGACAAGGGAGGCGGGAACACCCTTGCCGGAAACATCGGCGATGGCCACTCCGGTGCGCTGGCCGCCGAGATCGAAAAAGTCGTAGAGGTCGCCGCCGACTTTTTGCGCGGGAAGGTAGACCGTGGCGATGTCGAGGTCGGCGGCACGGGGAAAGACCTTGGGCAGGAGCATGCTCTGGATCTCGCGCGCGAGGCTGAGGTCGACATCGAGACGGTTCTTCTCGATCTGCATGGCCATGAGGTCGAGGTTGTGGATGGCCATGCCCGCCTGCTCGGCGAGAGACTGCGCCACCGAAAAGTCGGATTCGCCGAAGGCTCCGCCGTCGGAGGGATTCACGATGGCGAGGACACCGATGTTGTGGTCGCGGAAGCTGATCGGCGTGACGATGACGGACCGCACTTCGAGGACGGGATCGGCATGTTTGATGACACGCGGGTCGGTGAGCGCGTTTTCGATGAGGATGCCCTTGCCCGACTGCGCGGCTGCCCCGACGAGCCCCTCCCCGACATCGAAGACTTCCGAGCGCAGGATTTGCCCGAGGAACTTGGCTCGGGTGCCGGCCTTGCCCGTGAGCCCGGGCGGCAACGGCCGGTGCGGGGGAAAGAGCCCTTCGACGGAGACCCCCCGCAGCTTCACGCCGTCCCGCTCGAAGACGCAGGCGCTGAGCGCCCCGGTGCTCAGGATGGCGGTATGCACTACTTTATTGAAGAGTTCGGCGCGCCCGACGCCCTCGCCGATGGCCTCGACCATCTCGTGCATGAAGTCGAGGACGATCCGCTTTTCCTGGGCGAGGCGCTGCTTCTCCTCGTCCAAGCGGACGGCCTCCCGGCGGCATGACCACCAGAAGAACCACCCAAGCGTACCTCCCGCCGCCGCACCGAGAAGAAAAAGCAACATAATCCTGTCGATGAGCTAAGGAGAATCCTCAGCTATCATCAACCTGATTCTTGAGAAAGGAAATTACGTCCTGAAACTTGGCGCGGTTGCCTTCGTCGACTTCGATGAGGTCTTCGTGCGCGCGCAGGACGAGGCGCGCGTTTTCAACCTCGGAGGCCTTCTCACGGCCCGGCTCAAGGCGCGTCTGCCCGAAGGGCTGGTCTGCCTGCGCGGCATCGCCATCGTCGACGACAAGGATGCGGTGGAGGCCGAGGTTACGCACCAGTTCGAGGTTGCGGGTGCCGAGGCGCACGAGGATGAGGCGGCCCGGCGGATCGCGGCGCATGAGCTGAAGACCCGCCCCGGCAAGAATGCCGAGGAAGGTGCTGTCCATGCTCACACAGTCCTGAAAGTCGACGACAAAGCGGGTTGTTCCCCGCCCGATCATCGTCTTGAAGAAGTCCTTTACGGGAGAGCAGTTGCTAAAGCACGCGCGCCCCGAGATCTTCAAGAGAACCGGGTCACTGTAGACGTTTACGTCAAATACGGCTTCGTTACCTCCCGACATGAGAAGAATTCCTTCGCCGGACGACTTTCAACCGGCGCTCTTCAGAATATTGCGCAGGACATAGGGGAGGATGCCGCCGTGCCGGTAGTATTCAGCCTCGATGCGTGTATCGACGCGCACCTTCAGGGCGGCCTCCTTGGTTTTTCCGTCTTTTTCAATGCGGAGGGTGACTTTCTGACCCGGTTCGACCGGATCGCTGAGACCGACGAGGTCGTAGGTCTCCGACCCGTCGATACCGAGAGAATGCGCGTCCTCGCCGTCCTCGAATTCGAGGGGAAGGACCCCCATGCCGATGAGGTTGCTGCGGTGAATGCGCTCAAAGCTCTTCGCCACGACGGCACGCACGCCGAGGAGACTCGATCCCTTGGCCGCCCAGTCGCGACTGGAGCCCATGCCATAGTCGACACCCGCGAAAACAATGAGCGGCACGCCGCGTTCGCGGTACCTCTCGCAGGCGTCGTAGATGTCGACGACTTCACCCTCGGGCCAGAGTTTGGTGTAGCCGCCCTCTTTGCCGTCGGCCATAAGGTTTTTGATGCGGACGTTGGCGAAGGTGCCGCGCGTCATCACGCGGTCATTCCCGCGCCGTGAGCCGAAGCTGTTGAAGTCATTCTTTTCGACACCGTGCCCGAGCAGGTACCGCCCCGCCGGCCCCCAGTCGGGGATCGCGCCTGCCGGGGAGATGTGGTCGGTCGTGACGGAGTCACCGAAGACCCCGAGAGCACGCATGCCCCCGAAAGCTGAAACGGGCTCCGGTTCCATGGAGAATCCACTGAAAAAGGGCGGCTTCTGGATGTAGGTGCTGTCGTCTTTCCAGCTGTAGCGGGCACCCTCGGCGGCTTCGATAGCCGACCACTCGGGGTTGGCCTCGAGAATGTCGCTGTATTGATCGATGTACATCTGCGGGCGGATGCCTCTGGCGATCTCGCTCTCGATTTCCTCCTGCGTGGGCCAGATGTCCTTAAGGTAAACCGGATTGCCTTCCTTGTCCGTGCCGATGGCCTCGGTCTCAAGATCGATGTCGACGCGGCCGGCGAGGGCGTAGGCGACGACGAGCGGGGGCGACATGAGAAAGTTGGCCTTCACCGCGCCGTGTACGCGCGCCTCAAAGTTGCGGTTGCCGCTCAGGACGGAGGCTACGACGAGGTTTCCTTCGGTGACGGCGTGTTCAATGGCCGGATCGAGGGGGCCGGAGTTGCCGATACAGGTCGTGCAGCCGTAGCCGACGAGGTTGAAGCCGAGTTGGTCGAGAGGCTCCTGCAGACCGGTCTCGCGCAAGTAGTCGGTCACCACCCGCGATCCGGGCGCGAGCGAGGTCTTGACCGTACTTGCGACAGTCAGCCCTTTTTCCACCGCCTTTTTGGCGACGAGGCCCGCGCCTACCATGACGGACGGATTGGATGTGTTTGTGCAGGAAGTGATAGCTGCGATAACGACCGAGCCGTGCCCCAGATTGGGCACTACTTCCGTCGCGACGGACGCACCGCCCTCGCTCTCCCACGCGCCCTGCTCGACGTCGGGCCGTTTCACCGGGCGGCGGTGACCCCGGTCGCCCGAGGAAATCCCGTATCCGCCCTCGGCGACGGGAATGGAGAGCAGCCGGTCGAACGAGCTTTTGAGCGCGGGGACGTCGATGCGGTCCTGCGGGCGCTTGGGCCCGGCCACAGATGGAACGATGGAATCGAGGTCGAGGGAGAGCGACTTTGTGTAGTCGATGTCGCCCTTCTCCGGCATACCGAAAAGGCCCTGCTCGGTGTAGTATTCGCGGACGAGTTCGACGGCGTCTTCTTCGCGCCCGGTCATGCGCAGATAGTCGAGCGTCTTTTCGTCGATGGGGAAGAAGCCCATCGTCGCGCCGTATTCGGGGGCCATGTTGGCGATGGTGGCGCGGTCCGGGAGGCTGAGCGAGGCCGCCCCCTCGCCGTAAAATTCGACGAATTTGCCCACGACCTTCTCCGCGCGGAGCAGCTGCGTGATGCGCAGGGTGAGGTCGGTGGCGGTGACACCCTCACGCAACTTGCCGGAGAGGTGGACCCCGATGACCTCGGGTGTCTGGAAGGCGATGGGCTGGCCGAGCATCCCGGCCTCCGCCTCGATCCCGCCGACGCCCCAGCCGACAATGCCGAGGCCGTTGATCATCGTCGTGTGCGAGTCCGTCCCGACGAGGGTGTCCGGATAGTAGACGCCGTCGCGCTCGAAAACGACTTTGGCGAGGAACTCAAGGTTGACTTGGTGGACGATTCCGATGGCGGGCGGCACGACCGAGAAAGTCTCGAAGGCCTGCTGCCCCCACTTAAGAAACTCGTAGCGCTCGCGGTTGCGTTCGAACTCGATCTCAAGATTGCGCTTGAAGGCGTCGGCGGTGCCCGCGCGGTCGACCTGCACGGAGTGATCCACCACCAGATCCACCGGCACGAGCGGTTCGATGACGGCGGGATCGCCGTCGACCGACTTCACGGCGTCGCGCATGGCCGCAAGGTCGACGAGGAGCGGCACGCCCGTGAAATCCTGGAGCACAATGCGGCTCACGACGAAGGGAATCTCCGACTTCGCGGGATCGTTCGCCTTGTATTGCGCCAAGGCCTTGACGTCGGCCTCGGTCACGCGCTCGCCGTCACAGTTGCGCAGGACGGATTCAAGCACGACCCGCAGGCTCACGGGCATGCGCGCGACACCGTCGAAACCGCCTTCGGCGAGCGCCGGAAGGCTGTAAAGATGGCCGCCGCGGAAGGGTTTGCGGGTCTTGAATGGATCGTTGGGCGAGGTCATGACGGGAATTGCAGTTGGAACAGGCGGAAAAATGAAGCAAAAAAGCGAAGGAGCGGAAACCACCCCCGGAAAGTCGCGGGAGACGGATACCCGTTCTCAGAAAAGCCGGAAGACCGGAGATCAACCCTGCAGCGCCGCCTTGATCTCGTCGAGATCCGGCATCACCGAGGGGTCATCTGTCGACCAACTGTAGACAATCGTTCCCGCTTGATCGACGACAAACGCGCTGCGCTTGGCGACATCCTTGAAGTCCAGCTTCCCGGGCAGGAAGGTTTCGTAGAGAACATCGTAGGCCTTCGCTGCCTCCCGGTTGAAATCGGAGAGGAGGGGCACCTTGATGCCCGCTTTCTGCGCAAACACTTCCTGCGTGAAGGGGCTGTTCACACTGATCGCGAGGACGGCGGCGGCGAGCGACTCGAGTTCCGAAAGTCCGTCGCTCACCATGCACATTTCCTTCTCGCAACCACCTGTGAAAGCCATCGGAAAAAAGAGCACGACGACTTTCGATTTCTTGATCTGCTCGTAGAGCGAGATCTCTTCGAGTCCGTCCGCCGTCTTGCGCTTGAGTTTGAAATCCGGTGCGGGTGATCCTTTTTGCAATGCCATAGTCTAATTTCGTAGAGTTGTTGAATCGATAAGAATAGGATGCAAAATCTACGCATCCCCACCCGCCTTGCAACGGCGAACTGCCCTTAGGGGCGCATTCTTTGCACACGGCATCGCGAACCACCCGCAAACACGGTCGTTTCCCGCGGCGGTGCCTCAGAAGTCGATCCCCACTCGCTCGCCGAGGGCACGCAGTCCGGTGCCCGTGGCCGGCAGGCACCGGCGCAACCGGGCGGCGTGGGCCTTGAAATACTCGCCCGTTCCTTCCGCCGCCGCGGCGGGGCCGTCGATGCCGTGGAGAAAACGCCACTGCCGCAGCGATTCGTTGCCATATTCAATGAGCGGGACGGGCTCGGTGTGGCCGTCGTCGAACATTTCCTTGACGGCAGCGGCAATGCGCCCGGCCTCGGCGATCCCTTGGTTCATGCTCTGTATGCCGACGGGGCCGGTGAGGTGCGCGGCGTCCCCCGCCAGCCACACCCGCCCCGCTCCGAAGCGGGGCACGAGCCGGTTTTCGAAACGCACAAGGGAGCGCCAGTAGAGGTTGCCGCGTTCGCCGGCGAACCACGGCACACGGTCGTCGAGAAAGTGCCCGAGCACCTCCTCGCGCAGCGCCGGGTAGGCGAGCCCACCGACCCACTGAGCGAGGTCGCGGTCCTTCTCCCGCGCGGAGCGCAGGGCGGAACAATCGTCCACCTCAAAACTCCAGCGGCAGACATTGTGCGGCAAAGGCCAGTGCGCGCTCACGTGCCCGCGCTCCATGACGATGTGCAGAACTTCATCCGGCGGGGCGTCGCTCTTGAATTCAAAGACCGCGAAAGTCTCCGGTGTTCCCACCTCCTCAAACGGAATCTTCAGCCGCCGCCGTGTCACCGACCGGTGGCCGTCGGCACCGACAAGGAGGCGCGCCGTAAACGGCTTCGTCCGCCCTGCGAACCAATCCATGTGCGCCGAAGCATACCCGATGAGGCGCTGTTCCAGTTCGTCCACCCTGCCCTGCACAGATTGGCCTTCGTCCCGGAAATCCGTCAGCGCGTGCTGCCAGAGAAGCGGCACGCCCCGCGCCCGCAAGGCCGCCGCGAGAATCTCCTCCAACTCCGCCTGACCGATGGAAAGGCATGCGCCCGTGCCGTCTTCGCCGAGAGGGAGCGACTGGACCTCCTCCGACCTGTCATGAAAGCGGATCGCGCGCACCGGCACGCCCCGCGCCTCCACCTTCCGCCGGAGTCCGAGCGATTCGAGCCGCTCAAGGGTGTCGGCGTGCAACGCAAGTCCGTAGCTGTGCGTCCCCACGCCCGGCGCGGAATCAACGACTGTCACGCCGATACCTTTGGCGTCCAGAAAGAGCGCCGCGCACATCCCCACCGGCCCCGCGCCCGCCACCAACACTTCCGTTTCGATCTTCTTCACCGGCGATCCTTTCATTCACAACAGAGAGTTTACTATCCATGCAGAATACGGTGCCGCCCCCCAAAGCTCAACGGCAATCCCCGCGCCCGCAGCGGCAGTAGGCCGTCTTATGGGTGCCCGTAGGCCGCGCAAAAAAAGGCCGGACGCCCTTTTTTGCAGGACGCCCGGCCTTCAAAATACAGGGGAACCCTGTCCCCCGCCCGTTGTGATGGCCTCAGTCGGCCGCTTCGAGGGTACCGACCTCCATGAGGTCCTCGTAGTCCCGCAGCGTGCCGCCCGAGAGACAGCAATCGATGATCTTACGGCCGAGGGGATCGAGGTCGTCGTCGAGGAACTGCTTCAATTCGCTGTGGAAAAAGTCCCCGAGGATTTCCGCGCCGGCGTCATAGGCGGCCTCGCCGACCTCCGGTTGTTTGTCGACTTCGAGGAACCACGGCCCGATTTGGCGGCCTTCGATAAGCAGCGTCTTCATCGTGTAGCCGAGAAGCGGGCAGCGGGCCGGATTCACCTGCTCGGCGGTGAAGTGGCAGCCGCCGCGGCGGGCGAGGTATTCGCGGGTGATCCACTGCGGCATGAAGCCCACCTTCCACGCGCCGATATGCTGGTTGGGTGTGAGCACGTAGCGCACGGCCGGGGTGTCGACGATCTGCCGAAGGAGCAGGTTGGCTTGATCAACACGGCGTCCCGTCGCGAAGGGCCAGTACGAACCGACCCCCTCTGAACTCATGCCCTCCGACTGCACGATGCTGGGGTTGGCATGGCCGCGCGGAGCGACAAGGCGCCAGAGCCATGCCAGGGACGGCGGCAGGAGGTGGAACAGTCCGATAATGCCGTAGCTCGGATTTTCCCGTGTGCACGGCGGCGTGCGCACACCGAAGCTGCGGATGTCGACATCCACCGCGCCCTTCACCACATTCGGCACGACCTCGCGCGGGACGATGACGCGCGGGTTCGGGCAGGGTTCGCCGGGGGCGTCCTCGATGTGCTCCCAAATCAGCGCCGTGCTGCCCGGCTTGGCCTCGATGCTCAGGAAAAGCAGCGGTGCTTTCGGATGCACGGTCATACCCTCGAGGTCCGGATCGACACCGTAGCGGTTGATGTGGTTCACACGCACGAACCATGCGTCCTCCGCATCGACGAGGCTCAGCTTACCGAGACCTTTGTGCAGGGAGGGGTGGCACAGCGCCATGTCGTCCGTCACCGGCTGCAAGTCGCAACTCCGCGGCAGGGTGATTTTGCGGCGCTCACCCGTGATTGTGTTCTGACCGATGAGGAGACTGCCGTCACGCTCGCGGTGCACGGTCTCGAGCATCTCGCTCTTGCCGCCGCCGCTCGCGCCCTCGTGCGAGATGACGACCTTCATGTCGTAGGGAGTCACGACGCGTACGGTGGAGCAATGCATCGTCACCCAGTTCTCTTCTTCGCCGAGGTTAATGAGCACGCCGTAGATCCCCTTTTTCGCGCTGGGGCCCGGATAGAGGTTGTAGCTGAAAAGCTGGTGGGTTCCGCCGGAGCGGTCATGCACGACGACCTGCTTGCCCTTGAACCGGGTGTGGCGGAAGACCGGCGCCGTGTAGATGATCGCCCGCGGCGTGAAGTCTTCCGGAAGTTCATCCGGCTTGCGGATGCCTTGCAGCATGGCGAGCCCGAGGGCGAAAAAGCCGGCGTTGGCGGGAGCAATCGCGATCGCATCCACCCCCTTGTCCTGCAGCCCCGCCGTGAAGGCAAAGACCGCCAACTCCTGCTTCTTCATCCATTCAAAAGTCTCTGCCCGCAGGCCGTCGAAGTGCTCGCCAAACGTCTCCTTGTAGGTCGGCTTGTTCGTCGGCTGGGTGTCGCCGATGAACATACAGTCGGGGTCGCGCCGGCGCATGTAGGGCTCCGGGTAGTTCGCCGCCACACCGTTTTTCACCTTGCAGACCTCCGCTTCCACGACGCGGCCCTTGCCGGGCACCTCGTAGGCCACCTCGTGGATGCCGCGCTCGTCCGCGTCACGTGTCGCCAGCGCCAGCAACTCATCCGTCGAACCCGCCACCGTGAACCGGGGGCAAGCCTCGAGGATATCCGCCACCTGCGCCGGTACCGCGAAACCAAGGCCCGGCACTGTCCGCGCCGCAACCGTTCCGTTGTTCTCCGCGGCCGCGGCCGCACCCTTTCCATTCGCTTGGTTTTTCATAAGGCTGCCATATTAAAGGATGCGCGGGTCCAATTAAAACGCGTTCCTTCGGCTTAGTGTGCGTTTTTTAAGATGAAGATACAGCAACTTCTTGTCGTCCGACCTGAATCCGTGCATAGAGACAATCGCGAAACAATGCAAGTGATGCGGAAAACTCTGGCGGAGCGGCTCCTGCGCTCGGACCGGGCGCTGGCTTTCACCCGCGACCTGAGCGCGGCATGCGGCGTGCCCATGCGCTTCGCCGATCCGCTCGGGCGGGAGTGGCGGCCGCCGGGCTTCGCACCGGACCCGCCCGTCTGCGCGTGGATGCGGAAAAATCCCGCCCGTGCACACCTTTGCGCGGAGGCCGTCAACAGCGTGCTCGCGATGGCGGCGGAAAAGCCCGCCTGCCTTCGCTGTCCCATGGGATTGCGCGAGGCCGCCGTCCCGCTGCGGCTCGGGCCGCGCATCTTCGGCTACCTCCTCCTCGGCCAGGCAGCGGATGTCCCGCCCGACCGGCCGAACCGCCTCAACACATGGCGCCACGCCCTCGAAAGGCGCGGTCTCGAAGCGGACCGCGAAACAATGCTCGCCCTCGCGCGGGAGGCGCAGGTCATCGACGAGGCGCGCTTCACCGCCGTCCTGCGCATCGCGGAATGGGGCGCGCAGCAGCTTTCCGCCATCGTCGGCGAAGGGCTGCGGGAGGAAATCCGCTCCCTCCCCGGCGCGGTCGAAAAGGCCCGTCGCATCATTCGCGCGACGGCGCTTTCCGGGCCGGTGACACTGCCCTCGGTGGCCGCTGCCGTCGGACTCACCCCCCAGCATCTCTCCACGCTCTTTCACCGCAGCACGGGGCTGCGCTTCACCGAGCAGATCACGCGCGTGCGGGTGGACGAAGCCTGCCGCCGCCTCGCCGGAAGCGACGCACCGGTCACAGAAATCGCCTTTGCGGCGGGTTTTCAGTCGCTCTCCCGCTTCAACCGCGCCTTCCGCGCGGTCACGGGCATGAATCCGCGCGATTACCGCGCCAAAAACACAGCGCCCGGCGGCGGCGATTTGTCCATGTAATCACGGCGTGGTAAAAATCCGGTAACATTGGCGCGGTAGTCTGGCCGTCTAATGAAACGGAATCTCTCCACCATCCTTGCCGTCAGTATCGCCGTCGCCGTCTTCACCGCTTTTTCGCTGCGACCCGTCGCCACGCTCAACGCCGCCTTCTCCGGAAGACTTTGGTTCGTGGCAGGCACACTCCTGCTCCTTGCAGTCATCGCCGTGAACGACTGGCGGATGTCCGCCGTTCGCATCGACACCATGCAGCGGCGGAGAAACCCAAGCCCGCCCGCCGCGACCCGCGAAAGCAGGCAGGCCGCCGTGGCTCTCACGGCGGTCTACGTTCCGAAGGCCGACCGTCTCGCCCGGCCTTCACGCCGCAGGAACGCCCTGCCGCAATCCGCAAAAAATCATCCCGCCGTAATAAGCCGGTAACAATCACCCCCTATAGTCATCATCATGAATACAATCGAACTGAACTCCATGGACGCTTCCACAATCGCACGCACCGCCGCCGCCATGGCCGCGCTCGTCGCCGGACCCATTCTTCTCGTCAACACGATGCCGCTCTTGCTGCGGTTCGACACCCTCTTCTCGGGCAAACTCTGGCTCGTGGCGGGCGTCTTCACCCTCTTCGCCGTCTTTGCCCTGCACGAATTGCGCACACCCGCCGACCCCGCGAAGCCCGCCGTCCGCCGCATACGCGCCGCCGCCAAATCCCAATGGCACCCGGAAAAGGCCGTTGCCGGCGAACCCACCCGCCGGAGCCCCCGCCCTCAGAAACCACGCTCCCACGCTCCGGCTGCTTCTTCGGGAAACCTCGCCGCTGCGACCCGCCCGGCACGCGCCGCCCTCGCCTAATGCACTCGCTGCCCGCTTGCACACGAGCGGATTTTCGGTTCGGATCAGCCACGTGATTCGGCACTTAAAGAAGAGGGCGGCCTGGGCTCTCGCTGCGTTGCTTCCGTCCGCCGCGCTCTGCGGCGGCGACGGCGGGGAAGAACGCGCCATCGGACGCGCCAGCCTGTGGCTCGAAGAAGCCATCTACGCGGAGGATTTCCTGCGCGACAAGGAGCGCGCCCGCGGGCTCCTTGAGCAAGTCCATGAGAACCGCGCCGAGGCGCTGCCCCCCGTGTGGGCGGAGGCCACCTACCGACTCGCCCGCCTCCTGCGCGAGTCCGGCCAAATACCCGACGCACGCCGCAAAGCCGTCGCCCTCCGCGACGCCGTGCCCGGACTGCGCGACCCGTCATGGGCCGTCCGCGTCGACACGCTCCTCGAGGAGAACACTCGGCTAACCGCCGCTGCCGCGCCATGGCCCGAAGGTGAATATCTGGTCTACACCGTCGACTCGCCGGGCGGAGGCGAGGAGTTCGGCTACGCCATCGAGTGGACCGGCACCGCGGAACTCGACGGGCAGCCCGTCGTCGACCACCGTTCGTGGCTCTACGTGCAGTTGACCAACCTCATTTCCGCCGTGCGCGTGCGCGCCCAGCCCGTCGAGGAGGGCTACCGCCCCCTTCTCGCCACCGGACGCAACCACCTCTCCGACAACTACCGCGCCGAGTTCGACCCCGCCGCGCGCGAACTTCGCTTCCGCTTCGGCGACACCAACCGCACCACCGAACTCCCCGCCGGCAACCTCTACCTCGACAACGAGCAGTTCATCCACATCACGCGCATCCTCGACCCGCAGACCACGCCCCTGCTCGCCTTCCACACCATCCTCCCCGGCGGAATGCTCGCCGAGGCGGAACAGCGCTTCGAAGGCATGGAGACGATCTCCGTCGCCGGCCGAGAGGTCGAGGCCGAGGTCTGGCAGGGCCAGTTGCGCGACCCCGCCTACTCCACGCACCGGACCACCACATGGGTCGACCCGGCACCGCCGCGGCACGTCCTCCGCTTCGAACAGGGCAACGTCGTCATCAACCTCCGGTCCGTCATGGTGCGCCCGGACATGGAGCCGCTCGACGAGACACTGGCCCAATTCAACTACAACTACCGCATCCCGCGCGGATGGGTCGCCCACGCCACGGCGAAGCCTATTGGCGGACAAACCCATCAGGTCCACTTCATTTCTCCCTGCGGACTCGGCTACGCCGTGTGGCTTGTTTCCAACGTGCGCTCCGGCGAGATCTCACTCGACGAAGTCGTCGAGACCGACCAATCCCGCCTCGCCTCCATCATCCCCGACTACCGCGCCGACGAAGGCTCGCTCCACGCGGGCGAACACCACGGGCGCCCGAGCCGCGCCTACAGCGCACGCTTCATCGACCGCAACCAGCCGCACTTCGAAAAACGCACCTACTGGGTCGAAGGCGACCGCGTCCACTGGCTGGTCTTCCGCGCTCCCGAGACGCTGCGCGGAGAACTCGACACCGCCGCCCGCGAGATTCTCCGCCACATCCGCCCCGCCGCACAGTGAACACCCCTTTCACACGCCCCGACGAGCCCCTGCGCCTCGCCCTCGTCCTCATGTTGCTCGCGTTGCTGCTACCCCTCTGCGTGGTGGTCTGGCTGCTCCTCAAAAATGTCAACACCGAGCGCATGGCCGTGCGCCAGGAACTGACCGACGCTTACCGCGCGCAATTCACCTCCCTTGTGGCGGAAAAAACGGAGGACTGGCAGGACTACGTAGCCGCGTTTCCATGGGAGGAAAGCGCGGGCGCGGGTGCCCGCGAATGGATGCGCGACGGCGGGCTCGAAGCCATGCTTGTGGTCGACGCCGCGGGCAGCCTCCGCTACCCGGCCCCCGGCGCCGGCACAGCCGCGCCGCTCCTCCCGCCCGACGAGACGCTGTCCGCCCTGCTCGCCGGGCTCTCCGCGGCGCGGGCAGAGGACGGCCCGGTGCCCCCAATGCTCGAAGAAGCCATCGTCAACCACCTCGCCGGCTTGAACGCGCAATGGCCCGCCCGCGCCGGCGACCGGTCCGTCCGCCGCGCCCTCCTCCGTCTATCCGAACTGACCGCCGCGGGCGATCCGTGGGCCGCCCCCCTCGCCGCGCTGTGGCTGGACTTCCACGACACCGCCGCGGCGGACCCGCTCCACGGCGACTGGCGCGAGCGCGGATTTATCGCCCACCGCCTCCGCGCCCTTCCCCCCGTCGCCGATGCCGCCGGGGACCTGCGCGAAGCCCTGCGCGAAGCCACCCGCCGCTTCCGCCTGCAGGAGCAGCTTCTGCGCTTTTATTATCAGCAAAACTGGACCACCGGCGAACCGATGGAGCGGTGGCTCGTTTTCCTCAAACCCGACGAAGAACTGGCCGGCGAGCCCGTCTTCACGCACATTAAAACCGATCCGGCGGGCGTCGTGATCCTGCAAATACGCGAATCCGTCTTCACAGACCGCCTTGCCTCCGTCTGGGAGGGGCCCGCCGCAGCGGGCAATCTGTGGATACGCGTGCGGGCACCCTCCGGCATCACCCGCGCGAATCTCCCCGCCGCCGGGATCACGACCGAGCCCTTTACCACTGTCGACCTCGCCGCGCCCTTTTACGGGTGGAGACTCGACCTCGGCTTCCGTGACGAAGGCTTTCTCACGCGGACCACCCGCCGCGCGACGACATTCTCGGCCGTGGCCGGTGCCACGCTCGTAATCCTCATCGCCGCCATCGGCTTCCTTGCCGTGCGCCAAGTCAACCGCCAAATCCAGCTCAACCGGCTCAAGAACGACTTCATCGGCCTTGTCTCGCACGAGCTGCGCACGCCGCTCGCCTCCATGCGTATGCTCGTCGACACCCTCCTTGAAGGCCGCTACCGCGACGAAACCACCCTGCGCGAATACCTTGCCCTCGTCTCCGGCGAAAACCGGCGCCTCAGCCGCCTCGTGGAAAACTTTCTTACGTTCTCACGCATGCAGCGGGGCAGGAGCCAGTTCCGCCGACACACCGCCGCCGTAGACGGTATTCTGAGCGCCGCCCTCGCCGCCACCAAGCCTCACATGGAAGCACCCGGTGTCGCCTTCCGCACCGATATCGAGCCGCGGCTCCCCGACGTAACGGGCGATGAAGACGCCCTTGCCACCGTCCTCATCAACCTCCTCGAAAACGCGTGGAAATACACCGGCGACGACAAGCGCATCGCCCTGCGCGCCTACGGCGGCGGCGGCGAAGTCGTCTTCGAGGTCACCGACAACGGCATCGGCATCTCCCCCCGCGAGCAGCGCCAGATCTTCCGCGAGTTCTACCAAGTCGACAACCGTCTCGCCCGCCGCAGCGAGGGCAGCGGCCTCGGCCTCGCCATCAACCGCCACATCGTGCGCGCCCACGGCGGGCGCATCGAAGTGGAAAGCCGCCCCGGCGAAGGCTCTACCTTCCGCGTCCGCCTGCCCGTCCGGCACGCGCCCGCCCCCGAAGCAGTCACCTGATTCTCGTCCGCCGCCCGCCTCTCTCCTCGCCATGCAGACCAAAAACGCCACCATCCTCATCGTCGAAGACGACGCCGTCATGCTCCGCGGCCTCAAAGACAACTTCGAATACGCCGGCTACCTCGTCAAAACCGCAACGGACGGTGAAAAGGGCCTCGCCCTCGCCCTCTCCGCCCGGCCCGACCTCGTCATCCTCGACCTTATGATGCCCGGTGTGAACGGCTACGAAGTCTGCCAAGTCCTTCGCGAGCAGGGCATCGAGACGCCCGTCCTCATGCTCACCGCCAAGAGCCAGGAGTCCGACGTCGTCATGGGCCTCAAACTCGGGGCTGACGACTATGTCACCAAACCCTTCAGCATCCGCGAACTCCTCGCCCGCGCCGAGTGCATGCTGCGCCGAACCCGCCGGGAGCGCCCCGACGAACTCGCCTTCGGCGAGTTCATCCTCGACCGCGGGGCCCACGAACTCCATTGCGACGGAAAACCCGTCGAACTCTCCCCCAAGGAATTCAAACTCCTCGAATTTTTCCTCGACCACCCCGGACGGGCGTTCACCCGCGAACAGATCCTCAACCACGTCTGGGGGCACGACGCCTTCGTCACGGAGCGCACCGTCGACCGCTTCGTCACCACCCTGCGCACGAAAATCGAGGACAATCCGCGCAAACCCGCCTTTCTCCAGACCGTACGCGAAGTCGGCTACAAGTTCGTCTCGTGAGTGCCCGGCCGATTCCACCGGTCGTGAACCCACTCAATCGTCAAACGAGAACCATTCCCCGGCGGCAAGGTCGTATCCCCAGCCGATACCCGGTGTATAGAGCCAGCCTGTGCCCTCGTCGAAAATGACAAAAGCATAGATTCCCTCCGCATCGCCGAACTCCGCCGCGATCCACGCCCATGTGCCGCCGTCGCGGAAATCGTCGCCGTCGGCCACATAAATCCACGGCCAGTAGACGTCGTAGACCCAGCCGATCCCCGGATCCTCGAGCGTCCCCGCGCCCGTCCACACCCACCCGTTGTTATCCGGCAGGTGCGCCCAGTATGATTCGCCAACCGCAACCGCCCCGCCGGCCAATACGAAGAACATCACGATACATGAAAGTTTTCTCATCGTTCCACTCCGCAGGTTCAGGACAAAAAGAGAGAAAGTCGATCACACTAACCGCCGCCGCCGCCGTGTCGAGACTGAACAAAAGGGGTCTTCACCACGCCATTGCCTATGCAAGATTACCGCAAGGTTCTTTGATGTGGTCGGGAGGAGGGC
>JAFIGH010000105.1 GCA_020831525.1 Opitutales bacterium | reverse complement strand
CCTCGTTCCCGCCGCCTGCCAAACCGCATAGACAGTGAAGTTTCATGGAAGGGCGGCCCTCTCTCCTTCGCCGGGACGGCTACGGCGGACAGGTTAGACCGCATAATACCGTTGGTCCGGTCTTCGATTCTGGTCTTATCCGAGCGCCACCGGCCCTTAACGCTGAGGTCGGTTGATTCGGGAGAGGGTAACCGGGAGAGCTTAACGGCCCGGCGCAACAGAACAGTGCCGGGGAAACCGTTTGTTCTTCGCGCCCTCCTCAGTAGGAGATCACCTGATACATATTCCCCGGGGGCGCCATAGGATCAAAGAACGTCATGGTGGAGTCGTCGCCGGTGACGGGGCTGCCCATGTCGTTCCATTCGGTGTCCTCCGGTCCGAGATCCTCGCTGGCCCATTGGACCTGGTAGGTGGCCCCTTGGCTGGCGAACCATGTAATGCCCACGCCCGGTTCAATCTCGAGAACAAAGGGCAACGGACCGACGGGGGTCGCGCTCACGGCTGAACTGTCGGGGCTGGCCCCGCCCGCGTTGACCGCGGAAACGACGTAGTAGTAGGTCTGAGCGTTTGTGACGCTGGTGTCCACGAAGGTCAGCCCGGATGTGGTCCCGATGGAGCTGTAGGGCCCGCCCGGGCTGGAGGCTCTTTTGACCTCGTAACTGGCTGCGAAGGTGGTGGTCGACCAGCTCAGGGAAACCTGCGAATCGCTCGCCTGGGCGGACAATCCGCGGGGAGCGGGCGGGGCCGCGAGGATGGCTGATGCGGAAACAACGGAACTGTCGGCGCTCTCCCCGATAGCGTTGACCGCGGAAACCACATAGTAGTAGATGGTGCCGCCGAGGACGGAATCGGTGTAGGTCACAGCCGGGGCCGTCGTGCTGCCGATGAGGGAGAAAGGCCCGGCGGGATCGGTGGCGCGCTTCACATTGTAGCCGGTGGGGGTGCCGCCGGTGGCGGCGGTCCAGCTCAAGGAGATGGCGTTGTTCCCGGCGGTGGCGCTGAGCCCCGTGGGCACATTGGGCGGAATGACGACGGCATCGACGACATCGACGTAGGTATCGGCGATACGGAACTCATCGACGGTGATATCCCCGCCACCCTGAACATTCATGCCGATGCCGGTAATGGTGCCGACGTTGAAGCCGCTGAAGGTCGCGGCGGGCGTTACGCCGGGCGCGGGCTGATTGGTTGTCGGGTTCACATAAACCGTAATGGTGTCGTTGCTGCCGGAGGTGTTGAAATCAATTTTCAAGACGATCAGGTAAGTGGAGCCGTAGGTGCCCAGTCCGGTTCTTGTGAGCAAGGTGGCACCCTGCGCGGCCGTGCCCACGGTGTTCGTGGAACCAAGGCCGAGGTACCCCTGCGTGGCGGAGAAGGGATCCAGACCGAAGCCGAAAAAGAGCCCGGTCCCGCCATTCAGAAAGTAGACGCCGTTCTTGTTCGCGCCGGGATTTCCGGGACTCGATCTGAAGAGGAAGCTGATCCACTTGGTTCCGCTGGAGAGGGGGTTGTCGAGGCTCACGGATTGCCGCCCGGCGGGGCTGCGCATGGCGTTTTTGGATGTCGGCAGGCCGGGGTAGGTCAGCCCGGTTGTGATCCAACCGGCGACTCCGTTGGTCCAGACTCCGAATCCCTCGGCAGTGGAGGGGGTGCCGTTGAGGAGGTTGTCTTCAATCGGGTAATCAAAGGGCTCGTAAATGCCGGTGAAAACAGCGGGCGTGGCCAGCACTTCCGAAGAATCATCGCTTTCTCCGGCCGCGTTCACGGCCGTGACGACATAGTAGTAGGTCGTGCCGTTCTCGGCGGTGGTATCATTGAAGCTCGTGGCGGGGGCCGTCGCCGTGCCAATGCCGGTGTAAGGTCCGCCGGAGACGGTTGACCGCCACACATTGTAGCTCGTCGGGTTGCCGATTGCCGGGGCCGTCCAGTTTAAGCCGACTTGACTATCGCCTGCGGTTGCGGCCAAGCCGGTGGGGGCGTCGGGCACACCGAGGGCGGGCATGACGGAGACCGGCGTACTGTTGGCGCTTTCGCCGCCCCCGCTCACGGCCGAGACGACATAGTAGTAGGTCGTGCCGCCGGTCACGGTATCGGTAAAGGTGACGGTGGGTTCCGTCGTTGTTCCAATGGTCGCATAGGGTCCGCCGCTGGCGGTCGAGCGTTTCACGTTGTAGCTGATCGGGCTGCCGGAGGCGGCGGTCCAGCTCAGGTTCACGGTGTTGGTTCCGGTCGAATCGACCTGCAAATCCGTCGGCGCCGAGGGCGCGGTCGCTCCACTGGAGGGTGTCACACTCGCCCATGTGGTGCCGAAACGAATTTCATCGGTGGTCACCGTCGAGCCACCCAATGCCGTAAGGAAAGTCTGGATGCGGGTCATGGCGGTGTAGGTACCGGTAAACGTCCCGCTGGCCGCAGGTTCGGGACCACCGGGGGTCGGATTTATCCAGATACTCCCGCTTTGGTAGTAGGTGCCGCCAGCATTGGCATCGAACCTCACGACAACAAAATAGGTCGTGTTGAAGCTGATGCTCTCGCTGGCCGTTCCCAGAACGGACCCGCTCCCGTTGACGACCGTGGCCACCCCGAAAACCCCGGGGGCGGTCATGCCCATGTAATAGCCCTGGTTTGCACCGGCACCGTTATCCACTGCAAAACCCGCTTTGTTGGCGGTGAAGGAGGGCGCTCTGTAGAGAAAACTCACATATACCGCGGGGGTCGCGGAGGGAAGAAGGGCGCTGGCCAGGTTCAGACCGTGGTAATCGACGGACGGGCTCCATTGCAGTGCATTTTCGGATGTCTGCAGACCGGGGTAGGTCAGACCTTCGACAATCATGGTGCCGGCCCCACCCGAAAACCATGTGCTCGTGAACCCCCCGCCGGTGGTCGCGGTGGGGGTGCCGGTTGCCGTTGTGGGGTCACCCCCGCTGAGCGCTCCGAGCGGATAATCAAAAGGCTCGTAAGCGAGTATGGCGGCGTTGGCGACGCTTGTCATGCCCAGCAGCACCAGACTGACGGTCAGGGCGGCGAGGTTGGATTGGGTGTTTTTTAAATGTTTCATAATGGCCACTGGCTCAGATGGTTTAAAATTCAAAGGGCTCACAATCTTCAGGGCGTTTCCCTGACCCGGTAGAACTTGCTGTCTCCCGGTTCGAGAGAGTCAAAAACGGTTTTCCGGGTCCAGTCGCCCTCAATGGGGTCGGTCAAACTTTGCCAGACTGCGTCGGGACCGAGTTCGGTGGCCCATTGCACGACGTAGGTTGATCCATCGGTGGAGGGCCAACTGACGCCCACCCCCCGCTCAACGACGGATGGAACGACGATCGTTTCGAACGCCCGGCCGCCCGCGTAGTAGATGTCGTCCAACTCAATGTTGGAGATCGCACCATCGACACCCAGAATCTGGAAGAGCTGGCTGACCTGGGAAAGGTCCGTATCGCCGACAATGTCCTCTATGGGGATTTCGATGGCGTGCCAGTTGCCATCGCGGACAAATCCGTAGGGGTCGCTGCCCGGCGCGAATTTGATCCACACTTGGCCGACCCCGGCCGGGCCGTCATTGTTCCCTCCCCACACAGGCGGCGGTCCAATGAGATTACCGCTTTTCATGCCGATATAGAAGGTCGTGGCCGAGGTGGTCTTCATGGAGAAGTTCAGCGTGGCATTCGGGGTATCCCACGCCGAAAGGTCATACTTGACGGCGGGGGTAAAGGCCGCGCCGAACCATTCCAGACCGGGTGCCGAGGCAAAACTCAGGCTCTCCTCGCCCTCGTAGGGGTCCTGTGCTATCGGATTGAGCGTCCCGCCCCAGACGAAAAACTCACCATCGACACCCAACTCAAATGCGCCTGCGTTCCGGTGTTCCGGCGTTTCGGTGTAGACGCCGAAATTGCCGCTCGAAGGTCTCGGCCTTTCAACGCTCGGTTCCCAATACACATTGTCGATGGCCAAGGTCGTGGAAGCCGAGGCCGACTCGCCGACAACCATGAAAATCTGGTGGATGGTGTTGAAGTCAATGTTGGTGTATCCGTTCAGCGGAATACTCACCGTATGCCACTGTCCGTCGCGGGCAAAGCCGGGTCCGGCGGCCGTCCCGTTGCCGACCGATTGCCAGGATTCGCCTCCGCGGGAGCTTTTGATGCCGATTCTTATGTCGTCGGTCAAAGTCGTCTTGATATCAAAATGGAGGAACCCGTCCGAATAGTTTTTCATATTGCGGAAGTTGGGGAGAAACACCCCCATCCCGAACCACTCGCCGGCACCGATATCGAATGTCCATGCCTCGCTTCCCTCGGAAGGCTCCGCCGGCACCGTTGCCTCGGTCATGTTGTTCCAGGTATAAAGCGCCGCCTCGGATCCGTATACGAAGGCAGGGTCGGAATCGTCCCCGAAGACAATGGCGTTGTTCACCGGTGTGGTTTCTGTGAAGACGCCGAAAATACCGGTCTCTTCCGTATCGGCACCAAGGAAGATTTCCGTATACGGATTTTCCTCCAGACGGATCCAATCTATGTACATCCGGGCACTGGAGCCTGCGGTCGGCAAGGCCGTCACGCCGGCCGGGGTGTAAACGCCCGTGTAGGAGGGATCCCATCCGCCGACGGCAAGATTGAGGATGATAAAGTGCGGCTGGTGAAACTCGGTAAGGTGGCTCGCCGTGATATCCCAGCTGGCAAAGAGGAAATCATCAAGGTAGAAGCTCATGGACTCCGGGGTCCATTCCACTCTATACAGGTGATAGTCTTGACTCAGGTCGACAGGCGCATCATACCAAGCTGCGACGTATTCATACTCACCGGCGCTATCTGAATAGTGCATTGCGCTGTTGATGCGCTGCTGTTGTTTCCCATCCGCGATGCCACTCGCCGCGCCCATTTCGACGATGTCGACCTCGCCCGCATCGGGCCATGGGATACCCGGGAAATTATTCCCGAGCATCCAGAAGGCCGGCCACAATCCGTTGGCCGTATCGGGCATTTTGATGCGGGCCTCGAGGGTGCCGTATTTGAACGCGAAACGACCCTGTGTGTTCAGGCGGGCCGATGTAAAGTGCATGCCAAAATAGTCTTCGCGGAACGCCTCGATGACCAGATTGCCGTTTTCAATGTACGAGTTCTTCGCCCGGGAGGTGTTGTATTCGAGCTGGCCGTTGCCGAAACCATGCTGGCCCACGTCCCATACCCAGGTATCGGTGTCGATCTCCGGTCCGTTGAATTCATCCTGCCAAACCACGGAGGCGTGAGCGGTCGTGCCCGCGAGCAACAGCATCGCGAGGCCAAGTGTTTTTACTTTCATATGTGTAACATTCTCCAAGCGATCATTGCCAGGGTAGCCGGCCGCCAAGGCCCGCCCACTCCGCCGCGCCCTCCCCGACGAAAAGTTCCTCTCCACGAAATTTTCCGTAGAGTCGGTTATGGGGGCAGGATTTTCCGAAGAGCCGGTTACGGGGGCGAGAAGGCGTGTTTGGGGCATGATACTTTTGGGTTTTTTATAAGGTATTAACCTCGGTAAATTTTCTGATCGCCCGCAGACAGGCGAAGCGTGCTCAGAAATCCCGTGTCGGCGCGACACAATCTTATGCATATTTATGAAGTCAACCCTAATCGAAAAATAATCCAGCCGCCCTATCGGAGGTCCTCCGTCTACCAAATGGGCGCAAGGCAAAGATTAACGCGTTCGTGCCTGCCTTTCAAGCCGCCCCCTCGGGGGCTGCGACGATCCACGTCCCCTGCTCCCGACCCTGGTCCGAAGCGGCAGTGCCGCCATTTATCAAGGCCGCCTTGCGGCCCCTTGGTCGAGCCTAGTCATCGCTTCAACCCCGGGCTTCGGGTACCCGTGACCGGCGTTGAGTAATTTCTTAAGTCGCTGGGGATCAATGATTCATATAGAATTTTGGATTTCTTTCCATCGGGCGGGCGTTTTTCTCTTGCAACGTGAATGCGGAAATATGCATGATTCCGAAGTTCCCTGCCTTTTCCAAGGCTGGGAAACCTTACTACACCCGCAAATACATCGAAAATCCATGAAAGTGCTCAAACTGCTCGCGCTCGGGCTTCTACCCGTATCGCCCCTATTCGGTGCTGTTGTATTTACCAATGCTGATTTCAGTGCAGAACCGCCCGGAAGCAACTGGCTGATATATGTCGAAACAGGATCACCAGGAGGAGTACAGCCCGTAGAAAATTATGTTACCTTTGATGGACCGGTGGCCACTTATACGAACCCGACGGGCATTGGAAACTTTTATCAGGAGTTCAACGCAGTCCTGCAACCGGGTGTGACCTATACGTTCAGCGCTCATATTGCCAACGCGAATTTTCCCGGGACCAGTCCTCAGAGTGCCGGTTGGCTCTCCGTAAAAGAATTTACACCAGGTTTTGGAACGCGGACACAATGGGATTTTGTCCAAATTTTCGAATCAACGAACGGAATCGTCTCCGTCACTTTCACTCCCCAAGGTGACGGTAACCGCATTCATCAGCTTGGTTTGGTGTTTAACGGCCGCAACCAATATAATCCGAGTGTGGAGTTCTCGAATCCAACGGTGATTCCGGAGCCGGGAACCTACGCTTTGCTCTTCGGCATCGTGGGATTGGCCTTCGTGCTCTATCGTCGCCGCCGTTAACCCGGCGTTATTCAACTGGAACCGCGCCCTACCCGGCGAAAAGCTCGCTTCCACGAATTTCTCCGGTAACCCGTAATTGCATTGACATTCCCTTCCCATTTTCAGCCGATCCGCTGACTGCTGTCAGGTATGTTTATGCAGCATGGTCATGGTCAACCAAGAACCACTCACTGAAACGACGATGAATAGAGTTCTCCGAATTCTCGCGCCGGCCCTGCTGGCTGCCACGCTCTCTCACGCGACGGTTATTATGCCCACTGTTCTTGTGGGCGACGCCGGAAACGCAAACGACACCACTGGCTTCGGCGGGGTCTCCTACGACTACAGGATCGGCACGACCCCGGTGACGAACGCGCAGTACACGGTCTTCTTGAACGCGGTGGCGACGACAGGAGACCCGCATGGGCTCTGGCATTCGAACATGCAGACAACGATCCACGGTGGAATCAGCCGCAGCGGCAGCGGAACCCCTGGTGATCCTTTTTCCTACAGCATCCGGACGGCGCCGTCGGGATTTAATGTTGGTCAGAGCATGGAAAACATGCCGGTGAACTCTGTGAGCTTCTGGGACGCGGCACGTTTTGTGAACTGGCTCACGACCGGTGACACCGAGACGGGCGTTTACGCTCTTGATGCGGCGGGTATCGCCAGCAACACGATCACGCGCGACGCCACGGCCTGGGCAAATGGCGGCGTGGCCATCGCCAGCGAAAACGAGTGGTACAAGGCGGCCTATTACAACGGTTCCGGCGGCTACTCTCTGTATCCGACGCAGAGCAACAGCGCGCCGGCGGCGACAACGCCGAACAGTACGAATGCGAACAGCGCGAATTACAACGGCGTTGTTGGCACCGTGACAGCGGTCGGCGGCTACACGATTGCCGAGAGTCACTATGGCACCTTCGACCAGGGCGGCAACGTCTTTGAATGGAATGATGCTACTTCCGGAAGCAACCGCGGTTTCCGGGGTGGCTCCTACACTGCCAACAACACCTTCCTGCTATCCTCGGGACGCTTCGAGGGCAATCCTGCGACCCTCGGAGGCGACAACCCTCGGATTCCGTATTGCGGTCATTCCCGAACCCTCGACCTACGTCGTGATCTTCGGTTCCCTTGGACTTGCCTTGGCCCTGTTGAGGCGGCGCAAAAACCGCGCTCAGTCCTGAGCCTGCTGGAAGGGGGGCTCTTTGAATGGGGCCGCATTTTGAGCGGGGGTCTGGTCCTCGTCGTGGTATTCGCGGGTGAAGCGCTGACCTTGGTTGCGGTTGTGAGGGAGTTGCCGTTGCGGAGTTTGGCGTGCGAGCTTGCCTCGCGCCTGCGGAGCCCGCGCCCATTCGAGCCTATGCCGCACGCTCCGTCAGGGTCCCGTCCATCCGCACGCCAACCGCAGTTTTGAACGGGAGGACGCCGAGAGCACTGAGGGATCCTCCCGCTACGGAATGTCTCGCAAGGGCGGCAAACTTGGCGAAGCCCGCCGCGGGGTCCCGGAGGCTGGGATCGTCGGGCAGGGTGAGATGAGAGCGCCGGTCGACCACGCTCTCCCGACTCCAACCGCCGGTGCTGCAGGCGAGCCCCGGTCGCAACCATTAAATGGTAGCCAGCAGCCTTTTACCGGTCTCGCCTGCGCCCTTCTCTTTATGTCGTTCTGGCCGATAATCCGTCACCAATCACTTACGTTGTAGGCATCCGGATCCGTTGTAGGCATCCGGATCATTCACCCATGCCTTACGGCTGAAGCCACGGCGGCCAAGTGTTCCGGCGTGGTGCCGCAGCAGCCACCGACAATGCGAACGCCGGCTTGAAGCAATTCGCGCGCGGCGGCGGCCATTTGTCCGGGGGTGGCGTCATACACCGTCTCCTCGCCGAGCATGCGGGGGGCACCGGCATTAGGCTGAACGACAACCGGAGTGCCGTCGGCGGCGGCGGCCAGCTGTTTACCGAGTTCCACGTAATCACCAAGGTCCAGCGACGTGCCGCAATTCGCGCCGACCATCCGCGCGCCTGCGGCAACGGCCCGGCTCACGGCTTCCTCCACGGATGTGCCCATCATCGTTTTGAACACACCCGGGCCCGCCTCTTGGAAGGCGTAAGTCACAACCACAGGCACATTCCCGTCCACTTCTTTCGCCGCCTCAACTCCGGCCACCGCTTCAGCGGGATCGCTCATGGTTTCAACGAGCACGGCGTCCGCCCCGCCCGCGAGCAACCCTTCGATCTGTAGGCGGAAGCTTTCCCGCAGGGCCTCCGCTGTTGTCTCGCCGAACGGCTCGAGGAAATCGCCGAAGGGGCCGACATCGCCGAGGACCCATGCCCGGTCACCCGCCGCCTCGCGGGCGATTTTTGCGGCGGCCTCATTCAACTCGGCGCTACGGGCGGCGAGTCCGTGCCGATCGAGAGCGATGCTTGAGCCGCCGAATGTATTTGTCGTAATCAATTCGCATCCGGCGGCAAGGTAGGCGTCGTGTATTGCGCGCACATCAGCAGGGCGGTCGACGTTCCACAACGTCGCGCATTCGCCGCTTTTGAAACCAAGGGCGAGGAGTTGTGTGCCCATGGCGCCGTCGCAAACGAGCGGGCGTGTGGCGAGTTCCTTGAGAAGGTCCGGTCTGTTCATCGTGCCGGATTACATAGGGCTTTGTTGCTGTAACGGAAAGTACAAATGCGACCGCTCCCCCGTCCCCGCCGCCGTCCGCCACGCCACAGGAGCCGCGCGCTTCAGCCGCGGAGCCCGCCAAAACAGCGAACTTTTTAGCTTGGCAATGCGGCATCCGGGGTGTTAGCTGAGCTCGCTTTCTCTATCAGTCCGTCCAATAACCTCAATCCAAATGCAGTCATGTGCCTGTCATCCCGTCTCTGCGGTTCCCTCTGCCTTGTCCTCTCCGCCATCCTCGCCGTGCCTTCACTTGGCCTTGCCGGGGAGTGGCAGCGGCTCTACCCGCCGCTCCCGGTGACTCCTGTCAACGACATCCACCAGATCGATGCACAAACCCTCCTCACGGTGGGCGACGACGGCGCGATCCTCCGCACCGCGGACGGCGGTGCCAGCTGGACGGAGATCCGGTCCGGCACACCCAATAACCTCAACGCCCTTGCGTTTGCCAACGGGCAGCGGGGCATCGCTGTCGGGGACTTGGGCACCTTACTGCTTACCCGCGACGGCGGGCTGAGCTGGGAGCGGCGCCCCGCCGCTACGATTCACAGCCTACACGGAGCGCACTTTGTCGATGCCCTCAACGGCTGGGCGGTCGGCCTGGACACGAGCATCGTCCGCACCAGCGACGGTGGCGAAACCTGGACGCTGCAGTACTCCGGCCTTGCCATAAACGGTTTCCTCGTCGGACTAATGGACGTGCATTTTGTCGATACCAGCCGCGGCTGGGCGGTCGGCAACCGCGGCACCGTTCTGCACACCAGCGACGGCGGCGGGACCTGGGTCCAGCAGCCGACCGGACAATCCACAGGTATTCTCACGAACCTCAACGCCGTGTTCTTTATCGACGCGCAGACCGGCTGGACCGGGGGCACCCAGGCCGGGACCAACCTGTGGCGCACGACCGACGGCGGCGGAACATGGGAACAGGTCAGTTTTGCCACGTCCACGACAGTCCTGCGCGATATCGATTTCGTCGACGCCGAAAACGGCTGGCTGCTGGCCGGCAACCGCACTTGGCGCACCATGGATGGCGGCGGGACATGGGAGCAGCAGGCAGCGGTCACCCCTGCCGGCATCATCGTGCCGTTTGGCGACGGCGCGAGGATCACCTTCAGCGACACCTCGAACGGCTGGGTGGCCGGTGGATTCGGGTACATTGCCCGGACCGGCGACGGCGGCGAGACATGGGAGGTCAGCCTGATGGCCTCCGAATTCAGGGAGGCGCTGTCCGCTTCGTTCCTCGATGCCAGCCGCGGCTGGGTCGGCACCATGACCGGCCAGATTTTCCGCACCACCGACGGGGGGGCCACATGGGTCCGCCAACCGGCGGACGGCACAACCCTCGACGGCCGGATTGAAAGTGTGCTCTTCCTTGACGACTCACACGGCTGGGCCTTGGGCGCGGTCGGGGGCCTCGCCAACCGCACCGGACGGATTTACCGCACCACCGATGGCGGCAGCACCTGGAGCGAGGCGAACATTCCCGACGGCACACGCCAACTGAACCGCGTCGACTTCGCCTCCCCGACCCTCGGCATCGCCGCCGGTGTATCGGGGACCATCCTCCGCAGCGCGGACGGTGGGGCCAACTGGGAGCAGGTGGAGTTCGGATCGACCCTGAACCTCACCTCGGTGCGGTTTTCCGAGCCCGGCAGCGCATGGATCGTCGGAGGCTCGGCAACTCTCCTCAACAGTACCGACGGCGGTCAGAATTGGAACCAGGTCGACTCCGGTCTTCTTCAGAATCCCTTAAACGGCTTCCGCGACATCGATTTTGTCGATCCTTCCCACGGGTGGATACTGGGCACCCGTTCGCAGAACGACCAGTTTGCCCTGCAAACCACCGACGGCGGGCAAACCTGGACAGAGCAGAGCGTAAGCTACAATGCCGACGGCTTCATTGTCTCCTATTTCGGCCCGCTCTTCCGTATATCCTTCGCCGACCGGTCGCACGGCTGGGCCACCGGTATGAACGGACACATCGCGCGCACCACCGACGGCGGCCAGTTCTGGCTGGTGGATCCGCAACCGCCGCACTCCGCACCCACCGATCTCAACCTGAGCTGGGTGCGCCTGCTGGCACCGGACCACGCCCTTGTCGTCGACAGCGGCGGAAACCTGCGGTCGTTCCGCGGCGCTCCGCCTGGTCCCGCGGATGCGGTCGGCGCGGACTGCGGCGAAGACGGCTGGTGCTACTCCGAATTCTACGGCTGGTTCAGCGAGTCCGGCGGCTGGATCTATCACCAGCGCCACGGATGGCAGTTCTTCGGGAGTTCGGACAGCCACGGCATGGTCCTCTACGATGCCGGCATCGGCGCATGGATCCACGTCAGCTGGCTCAACCCGGATGCGTTCCACGCATGGCCTCCCGTCAGCGACTGGCTGCTGGTCGACGCCGGGGACGGTCCGGGGCACCGCATGTTCTACAGCGCAATCCAGGCAGTCTGGCGCACTGAAGCGGACTTCGGGGAGTAACCCGCCCCGCGCAACTGCTTTTGCGTGCCCGAAGGTGAATGGCGCTCGGATAAGCCGCCATCCGCCGCGCCACAGGAGCCGCGGACACTTCCGACGCCTCCCGGACCGCTCCCCCGCTCCCGAGCGCGACCGCACGATCCATACAACTGCTGCTATCCGCAATCCAACGAAATCGTGGCCTGCGAGGTTGCTCGCGCCCGCAGAGCCTGCGCCGCAGCTCCCTTCAGGTTCTCTCCAACCGCCCGCCAACCGCAGTTTTGAACAGGAGGACGCGGAGAGCGCGGAGGGATCCTCTCGCTTCAACAGACCCACGGCACGGATGCGGAATCCTGCCAGTCAAAGGAACAAGGCACACAGCTTCTCTCCTCCGCGGCCTCTGCGCCCTCCTGTTAAATGGTCTCCGCTGTATGCATGCGGAGACCTGCGGGCAAAGAGGCCCGTTCCGCAATAACCAGAGTTCCCTTTTCCACCATCTCCCGCCGCGCCTCCAAACCCACACAAGAACCGGGGACGAGGACAGTCCCCGGCTACGCCCGCGACCGCTTCATCCATCACTGCCGTTGTCCACAAACCAACGAAATCGTGGCGTGCGAGCTTGCTCGCGCATGCGGTGGAGCCGCGCAACGCCACGCCGGAGCTTTGTCCGGTGCGCGGCGGGCTTGCCGGGCCAAACAGCTTGCCGGCGGGGTCGACGGAGGCGTGGCTCCGTCGCTACGTCGCGAATCTCCCGTGGCGCGACCCCATCTTGCGGTCAGCGATCCGGTCGGGCGAGGGCGGCGAATTTGGCGAAACCCGCCGCGAGGTCGCGGAGGCTGGCATCGTCGGGCAGGGTGAGCTGGAGCGTGGGTCGACCGGCGTCGTCGCGGGTGACGCATTCGCCAAGGCCCTTGCTGAACTCCGCTTTCAGGGCGGCGAGGTGCCCGTCGTCAGCGCCTTGCGCCTCAGGCAGGAGTTTTTCGAGAAACGCGAAAGTGGCGCAGAGGAGTTGCCCGCCGGAGAGGGCCAGCTCGGCGCGGCGGGCAGCGTCGGCCTCCGCCGTCCGCGCGTTGCGCTGACTCTCGTCGGTTGGGGCCGCGTCCCGGGTTCCCAGCAGCACTTCGAGGCGGCGTTTGAGTTCTTCCATGCCGCTGTGGAGGGTGACTTCTTCGACATCGGCGTTGGCATCGAGGGCGGCAAGGGCTAGTTCGTTCTTGGCGGAGAGGGTGTTGAGAAGATTGTCTTCAATCGTGTCTTCCGTGACGAGGAGGTAGACCTGCACGGGCCGTTTCTGGCCCATGCGGTGGGCGCGTCCGATGCGCTGTTCAAGGAGGGCCGGATTCCACGGTAGGTCGACGTTGATGACGGTGTTGGCGGCCTGCAGGTTGATGCCGGTGGAGCCCGCGTTGGTCGTCAGAAAGACCCGGCAGGCGGGGTCCTTCTGGAAGCGGGCGATGAGGGCCTGGCGCTTCTTTTGCGGCACCTGTCCGTCGAGACGGACGAAGTCCATACCGACGGCCTTGAGGAGGGGCTCGATGAGATTGAGCATGGTCGTCCACTCGGAGAAGAGGACGATCTTGCGGTCCTGCTCTTGGGCGAGATCTCCGAGCATTTCGGCGAGTTTGGCGAGCTTGGAGGAATAGCCGGGGGGCTCTTTGTCGACAAGAAAGGTGGAGTCGGCGGCCATGCGGCACATGAGCAACGCCTTCTGCAAGCGCAGCAGATCCATCTCACTGATGTAGGCCTTCCGTGTAATGGTCGAAACAATACGCAGGTGGGCGCCGTGCAGCTCCGACTGCTCCTCCGTCGGCGGAATGCGGACGATCTCGGTGGTGCGCGGGGGCAGTTCCTTCATCACCGCCGAGCGCGTGCGCCGGAGCATGACGGGGGCAAGTTTGCCACGCAATTGATCGAGGTTGCGGTAGCCGGTGACCTTGCCGGTCTCATCGACCATGCGGTGCGTGTGCAGAAAGCGGTAGGCGGGGCCGAGGCGTCGGTCGTCGATGAATTCAACCACCGAAAACAGCTCCTCCAAGCGGTTCTCCATCGGCGTTCCGGTGAGAACAAGGGCAAAGGGCGAGCGCAGGCTCTTGATGATGCGGCTGGTCTTGGCTTCCCAGTTCTTGATCCGCTGGCCTTCGTCGAGAATGATGAGGTCCCACCCCACCCTTTCGATGCTCAGGTAGTCGCGCAAGACCTGCTCGTAGTTGCAGACCGTGAGGAAGCAGTCGCTTGCGTATTGGGCGGGCCGGTCAGACGCCGGACCGAGCACCTGCTGCACGCTCAGATCCGAGAAGCGCGCGGCTTCGAGCCCCCACTGTGATTTCAGAGAAGCCGGGCACACGACAAGCACCTTGCGGATGCCCGCGTGGCGGCGCAGGAACTCCGCAACACCCAGCCCCTGGATGGTCTTGCCGAGGCCCATGTCGTCGGCGAGAATGGCGCGCCCCGCCCCGGCCGCAAAAGCGACCCCGTCCAATTGGTAAGGCAGCAGCTCGGCCTTGAGCAACTCCTTGCGCAGCGGGTGGTCCGCCGGATCTTTGCGGATGGCTTCGACCGCCCTCTTGATGCGGTGGCGGTGGAGGACTTGCTCCATGTACTCTTCCGCGTCCGCGTATATCGTCACGCGGTGACCGTCCTTTTCGAGGTCCCGGACCGTACTCAGCAGGGCGATGATCCCGTAAGCAGATTGCACCGGCTGATCACGGAACCGCGCGAACTTCCGGTCGGAGACCCCCTCCGGCACAAGGAGACGAACCCCCGTTTCCGCCCCGTAGACCGCGTGCACGGCGTATTCCGTCTGCACATAGGGCTCCGCCAGCCGCGCTTTCGAAAACTTTTTTTGCACATAGGCTTTCACCCGCAGCGTGTGCTTGCAGAGCCCGAGGTGGTTTTTGCGGAAATCCGGACACGAACAGTAGCTCTCGTGTTCACCCATCCCCCGCAGGGCGACGCGGTAGGACTTGCCCGACTCGGCATTGGTCACGACATAGTCCGCCCACGGCGTGGAGGGGTCGGACGATTTGATGCGCATGCGCTCCTTGCGGGCGCGCTCTTCCCGCTCGGCGACGGCGCGGGCAATCAAATCCTTCTCATCAAGCAATTCGAGGGGCAGGGAATCATCGGGCTCCGCCGCCAATCCGAGAAGGGTCTTCTCCTCAAGGACAAAGGACAAGGCCGCTGCGTGGAAAATGAGACCCTCCTCGCCTTCCACGCTCCCGAGGAGGCTCAATCTCCGGCGGCGGCTGTCCTCCAGCCGGATCTCCACCCAAGGCCGACCGTCCACCGCCGGGAAATCCACCCGCAGGCAGTCGGCGCTCAGCCGCACATCCTCCGGTGCCACCTCAAACCGCCCGCCCCTGGCCAGAAGCTGCGCGCCGGTCTTGTCCCCGCCGAGGAGCAGACAGGCCTGCCGGTAGGTCAGGCGGGAGAGTTTATCATAGAGGGTGATCTTGTTCGCGGACTTTGCGGCCATCCCCAACTGATGCGAATCCGCGCCCGCCAAGGCAATGGGAAATCGAATCCCACCGGCCCGAAAAACCAACCCCCGGACAAGCCCGGCCCTTGCGCGGGAGAAAATTCGATCCATTGCCCGTTTGCGCGGGTTGACCGTCATCCCGCTGACACCGGAGGTCATCCATCTCGCGCTGGACCTTTGCGCTGCGGGCGGTGTGACGCGGCAGCGGTATTGTGACCTCCAACTGGCCGCGCTCATGTTGCGGGAAAAAATCCCCCTCGTTCTCACCGAGAATGAGAAGGACTTTTCCGGCATTGGAGGCGTTCGGGCATGGAACCCGTTCTGAGAGGGAAAGGGCAACAACCGGATTTTCCGGGAGGAAACAAGAAACGACACGAACTCCAATGGCTTGTCTCGGATAAGCCGCTGTTTCAAAAGGAGTTTCCGCGCAAACAGCGGGCGAGACGCCCACTCCACTTCCGAGGCACCCGCTTATCCGGGCGCCATTCTATCCAAGCTCTCTTCCTGTCGAAAGGCAGAATACCGTCGGCCACCCGCAAGACCGGGGGCCAGGATGGCGGCCCGGCTACCGATGATTCGACCGACGCCTATTCATCACGAATCCCCCCGCCGATCCTCCGGATCCGCTGCCCGAGCCACTCCAGTTCGTCCGGAAAGACGGTGTGGGCGGTGCCGGGGTATTTTTGCAGGGTCACGTCGGCACCGGACTCTTTGAGCACGCGCGCGCTGTGCTCGACATGGGCAAAGGGCACATGGGCATCAGTCTCGGCGCAGCCGAGCAGGACCGGGGTCTTCAGCAAATCGACCGGCGGCCGGGCCGTCTCCATAGGGCCGATGAGTCCACCGCTTAGACCGCCGACAAAGGCAAGGCGCCGCGGATGGCGGTAGGCGTATTCGAGGGCAAGGCAGGCCCCCTGCGAGAACCCGATCAGCCCGATGCGTTCCGACGGCAAACCCGCCTGCAAAGCCTCCTCCACGAGTTGGTCAACCGTCGAGAGGGCCTCGCCGAGCCACGGTTCGTTTTCCTCCACCGGCCTGAGGAAGCGGTGCGGGTACCAGGTGCCCCGCGCCGCCGAAGGTGCGAACCAGGCGATACCGTCCGCCGGAAAGGCCGTGCCCAGACCCATGATGTCCTGGCCCGAGGATCCGCGCCCGTGCAGGAGGATGACCGCGCCGCGCGCCTCAGCGAGCGGCCGTCCGGAGTGTAGTGTGCTTTTCATGACGTTTTGATTTCGGGAATCCGCAGGGGCGGGAGGATTTTTTCGATTTGTCCGCGGACCGGCTCATACCGTTTGGGCAGCCGCAGGGACGCACCCAATTGATCGAGGGACTCGTCGATGGTGAAGCCCGGTTGTTCGGTCGCCACCTCGAAGAGCACGCGGCCCGGCTCGCGGTAATAGATCGAATGAAAATAATCGCGGTCGATCACGGGCGAGACCTGGTGCCCGGCGGCGAGAAACTTTTCGCGCAGGCGCACCTCTGTGGCATCATCGGGCACCGACCACGCCACGTGGTGAATCGTGCCCGCGCCGTCGAGCCCGCTCGGTATCGAAGGATCCACGACAAGATCGACATAGCGCCCGGAGCCACCCGGCCCGGCCTCGAAGCGGGAACGGTTGCCCTCCCGGCGCACGGGGCGGAAGTGCATCTCGTCTAGGAGGAGGCGTTCCGTTCCCTCCGCCGCGTGAAGGGTCAGTTCAGCGGTGTGGAATCCTTTGAGGGCATGTTCGGCGGGCACGTCGCCACCGCCCCACCCAGTCCGTTCGTCTCCGGACACACCTACGATCTCAATCGGGAGGTGATCCGGGTCGTCCAACTGAAGCGTCTCCTCGCCGAAACGGGTCACGCGCCGGAAATCGACGCCCAACCGACCGAGCCGCTCCTCCCAGTAGCCGATGGACTCGACCGGGGTGGAAAAGGTGAAGGCGGTGGATTGGCCGCTGCCGATGCGCCCGCGCGCCGAGTGGCCCGGCCAGTAGAAGAAGGTCACAATGCTCCCCGGCGTGCCCGTCTCGTCGCCGTAGTAGAGGTGGTAGGCGGAGGGGTCGTCAAAGTTGACCGTGCGTTTGATCAGGCGCAGTCCGAGGACGCCCGTGTAGAAATCGAGATTCGCCTGCGGATCGCCCGCGATGGCCGTGATGTGGTGGATACCTGTGATGGATTTGTTCATACAATTTTTGGTTGAAGTGGTTCAAAAGGGAATGAAGAGGGAGCGGCGGACGCCGGCGCTGAGCTGCCGCGTGCGGTGGCCCCGCCCTTCGGTGTCTTCCAGTTGGAGGACATCGCCGCCCCGGAAACAGCGCACTTCGCCGTCGCCGGCTTCGATCTCGATCTCCCCGTCGAGGAGAACGATCCACTGCCGCCGGGGAGCCGGGTGCCAGTCGAAGTCGTAGGTGTCCTCCGTTTCGCGGAAGATCAGCCCACGGCCCGGCATCGTTTCGGAGAGACGACCAATTTCGCCCGCCGCTTGGAGGGGGATTTCACGGTCCTCGAAGCGGGTCACACCGGAGGCGTCGGCATAAATTCGGGTTACTTTCATGGGATGAGCGATGGTTGTGGATATTTCATGGTCCACAGCATACCACGTCCCGCCCCTCCCGACTAATGCCAAGGAAGGCTTGCGGTTATGCGGCGGGCGCATAGCCAACGGTTTATCAAGCTGATCACCTGCGCCGCCCTAGCGCTCACGGCAAAGCCGTGCAATGCGTCCAATTTATCCACTGAATCGGGGGAAGTCATCTTCTCTTACGGAAGCAAAAAGCGGAGGTTCTGGCCCCAATACTCTGTCGAAGTCGAACCGGAGCACCCTTGCTCCTTGACGACATCATAATATGCGCTAAAAGTATGCGTGATGAAAACCATTTCCATTATGCGGGCGCAGCACAACCTCTCCGAGGTTCTGCGTTCCCTCGGACCCGGCGAACGCGTGGCGATCACGCGCAACAAAAAGGTCGTCGCCGAGTTGGTCGCACCCCGTAGCCAAGACCGCCCCGTGTTTCCTGATTTTGCCGCCCGCGCCCGGGCGACATGGAGTGATGGTTGGAAGGGAAGTTCCACGGACGAGTTGCTGGATGCGGCGCGGGGAGAGCGATGAATTGCTATTTCGACACCGGCTTACTGCTCAAGCTTTATACCGATGAGCCCGAATCCGGTGCGGTGCAGGCGTTTGCCATCGAAACCGCCCAGCCGATTCCCTTTCTCGCCTTGCATCAAGCGGAGTGCGCCTCCGCCCTTCATCTCAAAGCTTTCCGCGGTGAGTGCTCAATCGCTCAGGCAAATCGCGCCCTCGCCGACATCCATGAGGATCTGCGGGCGGGCGTCCTGTATGCGCTCACGCCAGATTGGGTGGCGGTCTGGCGTCAGTGCACCGAGTTGGCCCAATCGCACGCCGCCGTGATCGGTTGCCGCACCCTCGATGCGCTTCACGTTGCCTGCGCGCTTGAACTGGGTTTCCGCCACTTTGTGAGTTCCGACGCCCGCCAATCCTCCCTCGCCAAACGCGTCGGCATGTCCGTTCATTGCCCTACGTAATCCCACTATTGACCACGGAATTTCCGGGACTAGCAGCCTGTCGGCTTTAGAATTCGTAGTTTGAAAGCGGTATTCGGGCTTTG